>CAZPCO010000558.1:0-2460 GCA_964585025.1 uncultured bacterium
GCCTCGATCAACTGCCCCTTGATAATGACTGCGCCGTCATGCAGCGGCGTGAAAGGCATGAAGATTGTTCCCAGCAGTTCCGAGGTGATCTTGCTGCGCATCATGACACCGTTGGCCATGAAATCTTTCAGACCAATTTCCTGTTCAAACACGATCAGAGCGCCAATACGCTTCTTGGCACAGTTCTCGATCGCCTTGCACACCTCTTCGGTCAGCTCGGCAATCGAATCTTCAGAAGTCACCTGCTCACCCAGAAAACGGCCTTTGCCGATGTCTTCGAGAGCGCGCCGCAACTCCGGCTGAAAAATGACTACGAGCGCCAGAAAACCAGTCGGCAGCGCATTCGAAAGAATCCAGCTGACGGTATTGAAATCAAGGTCTTTGGTGATAACCAGAAGCACGACAATTATGCCGAGCCCTTTAAGCAGATTGTAGGCCCGCGTCCCTTCGATGAACAGCAGGGCGCGATAAATGCCGTAACTGACCAGGCAGATGTCGAAAAAGTCTACCAGCGAAATATCCTTGGCAATCGCCAGCAGAAGATCTAAAAGCTGCTGCAAATGTTTACTCCAGGTCGGTAGTCAATTTGATCATCAACTCGCGGGCTTTTTCAGATGGCCGGCAAAGCGGTGGGCGGGTGAAGTCTTCGATAAGACCGGCAGTAGCGAGTGCCGCCTTGGCCGGCAGCGGGTTCGCTTCGACAAAAAGGCCGCGATGCAGGTCGAGCAGACGGTAATGAATAGCGCGTGCCTGTTTCCAGTCGCCGGCCAACGCTGCATCGTTGAATTTTTTCATCATGATCGGCGCGACGTTAGCGGTGACCGAAATACTGCCAACCCCGCCACAGGCCATGATCGGCAGATTCAAAGCATCGTCGCCCGAAAACACCGCGAAACCTTCCGGCACGCGTCTGATTATTTCCATGATCTGGTCCAGATTCCCGGAAGCCTCTTTAACGGCCACGATATTGCTGACTTTAGCCAGATCGACGACCGTATCGGGCAGCAAATTGCAGCCGGTGCGCCCCGGAACATTGTAAAGCACCACCGGCAGCTGCGTTGCCTTGGCTACCGCGCGGTAATGAATCTTCAGGCCTTCCTGTGGGGGCTTGTTGTAATATGGAGTCACGACCAGAACCGCATCAGCGCCGAGCTCGGCTGCCCGGCCGGTCAGTTCGACGACGGCGCGGGTATCATTGCCGCCCGAACCGAACATCAGCGGCACCCGGCCGCCGGTCAGGCGCTTCGCCTCGGCCATCAGGGCCTTCTTCTCGTCAAAAGTCAGAGTTGCCGACTCGCCGGTCGTGCCGCAGATCAGCAGCCCGTCGGTGCCGGCCGCCATCTGCATCACGACCAGTTTTTCAAAGGCGTTGAAATTTATGTTTCCGTCTTCGGAAAAAGGGGTAACCATGGCCACCCATGAACCCTTGAGAAAATTTTTGCGCATTTCTTCCCCCGGTGTGTTATATCCCACCCATATTACCACCACCAGCGGCAAAATTCATCACAATTAAACGCAAATTTTTAACCGCATTTGCCCCATGGCAATTACAATTGACTTTGTCGACAAGGAATTGTATCGTGTGCTTGTTATGCAAAATATGACTGGTCAGCCACAGACGCTGCGGCCGCTGGTGCTTTTCTGTCTCCCGGAAGAGCGCCGTATTGCCGCGGAAGCCGCTGCCTTCGATCTGCCGAAGCTTTTTTCGGCGCCCGATTACGCAGTCTCATGGTCGGCCCAACAGCATGGCTGGCTGCGTACACTGGCAATGCGACACCGGGTTTTCTGCCAGGCCGACTGCGAAAGCCTGGTTCTACGCCTGAACAGCTACGACCTGCTGATCGCCAACCCGTTCAGCCTCAATACTCTGGCCAAGTTCGCCCTCGGCCTGCGCGATTCATTTCCCGCTGAAATTCTCTGGCAGTTCGCCGCCCTCGGCAAACCAATTCTGCTCGCCGAAACCTGCCTGCCCGACGCGCAAAAACAGATGAATCCTCACCTGTTCCGAATTTACCGAAACTACTGGCAAACGCTCACTTCAGGCACCGTCAGCGGCTTCAACCCCGAGAACCTCAGCGAAATCGCCACCCGCATGATCAGGGCCCGCGCCGCCGCCTCCCGCCAGCCCCTCGCCGGCTCACGCATGTTCATCACCCGCGACGATGTCATCGCCGCTTCGGCATCTCTCGAACCGCTGCGCCTGCCCGCCGGCTCGATCGTCACCGACGCCGCCCGCGAAGAAGCCGACGCCCGCAACGTCATTATCATCATCGAATAACCACGGCCGGACATCCGTGTCTATCTGTGTTCATCCGTGGGAAATCTCTTATACTCAGGTCAGGATGCGTTCAACCGTATCGACCACTTTCGGCTGCGGCGGAAACACATCCGAGGTCTTGAGCAGGAACCCGGGCAGACAGTTAACCTTGAGTTCGGCCTGGTCGTCGTAAGTGTCGACGA
>CAZPCO010000559.1:0-335 GCA_964585025.1 uncultured bacterium
GTCTGAAGGGAAATCAGACTGATTTTGACGGGCGCTTCGAGTTTGTCGCCGACAAGAAAAAGAAAACGATCAGCTTTGATGTAGTTGCCAAAAGTCCATTGGCCAGACTGATTTATGCCTGTGCCGAAACTGGTAAGTCATTGCTTGCGATCCCGGCATATAAAAAATGGGCAAAGGTCTCTGAAAGTGAAATGCAGACCTGGGAGCCGCTTCTGAAACACCTCGGTCAGGTCGAGCAGCCCTGGAGCCCAAATCGTGGCCGCAATCTCGATCTTTACAGCATTTTTACCGGCATAAGTGCAATACGGGAAACTTTGCAGACCGATGCGAATCTT
>CAZPCO010000559.1:345-2460 GCA_964585025.1 uncultured bacterium
ATAGAGCCTGCCAGGCTAATCAGCGCGTTATTCAGGGGGCTGTCGAGATGTATAACATGGATCATCAGACCATGATGGATAAGCTTGATCTCGATGTGCTGGTCAAGGACGGTTATCTTAAAACCAGACCAGCCTGTCGTTCGGGAAAAGAATACTACGGTAAAAATCTATCCGGGAACGGTATGATTCGTTGCCCGGTTCACGGCGATATCGAAAATCCGACGCCTGACAAGGGCAATGAAGGCGACAGCAATGAGCCGGTTCAGGTCTCGACTATCGAGGGGCCAAAAGCTCCCTCACATCCCTGGCGCAAAATGATCAAAAACCCCGATGTCAAACTTCCGGAAGTCTACGGGATGATTCCGGCAGACTGTGCGTTCATCCATTTCCCTTCTTACACTGCTTTTCGCAAGGCTTTTGATTTCTTCGCCGACTGGGCTGCCGCTCTTGGCACTATCGCCGGCGGCGATTCAGGCGGCAGTGACTTCGGCCTCGAAGAAAGAATCAAAGATCAGTTGCTGCTTAAAACCGATATGTTGACCAGATTGTTCGCCGATCTGGCACTCAGCGATATCGTGTTTGTCGCTGAAGACCCGTTTTTGTTCGAAGGCAGTGCGTTTGCAGTTCTGCTGAAAATCACCAATGAAGCGATGTTGCGAGAAAAACTGGCAATGACAGTCGCTGAATTCAGAGAACAGAATCCGGCGATCACCGACAGTAACGTTATGCTCGGGGGCCGTCAGGTTCAGGCATTCACATCTCCTGACTTCAGGTTTCGTTCATATCGTCTGGTTGCTGATGGTTACCAGGTGATCTGCAATTCACCGCTGCTGATGGAAAAAATCATCGCGGTGCTCGATAAAAAGAGCCCGGCGCTGACCGAGTTTCTCGACCTGCACTATTTCTACGAACATATCGAAAAGAATTTTCAGCAGCCAGGCCGCATCTTTTCTTTTCTGTCAGATGCTTTCATCAGAAAGCTCATCGGGCCGGCTTACAAGATCGCGACAAAGCGTCGCCTTGACTGTATCCGCAACATGCTGCTGCAGACGCATGAACTGATGGTCAACGATGGCAGCCTTAATCCGGAGATCCGTTGTTCTGAAGGTGGTAATTACGAAGCTGCAGGTGACCGCATCTCCTGTTCCCTGCACCGGTCTTTTGGCTGCATGACGCCGGTCAGCGAAAGATTGCCGGTAGAAGTGACCCGTGACGAAGCCAATGGTTATGCTGCCTTCGTTGCTCAATACAATCAGTATTTCACTCAGTTTTTCGATCCGATTGGTTTCGTGTTTACTACCGAACCTGATTTCTGCGGCCGTCTTCTGATTATGCCGCTGGTTGAAAATGGCATTTACAGCGAACTGCAAAAGAACGTGCGCCACGAAGCGATGAAACCGGGCCCGCAGCTTAAAACCGGCATTGCCAAAGTCGGTGCCAATCTGAAGGCAGAAACCCTGCCTGTTCCCGCTCACTACTATGGCAGCCCGCAGAATGAAAAGCGTATCGAGCTTTTGCGGCGCTGGTTTACCGGTTGCATCTGGGCACACCTTGCCGATCACCCGCTCCTGTTCCACTGGGATTCCAATCTTCTCGCGCGTGGAATTCTGGGCGCTCTGGGCGGTGGCCGCGGGAATGAATTCATGGCGCTGACTCCGGCTGTTCTCAGTTTCTTCTCACCGGTACTGTTCGCGCTTGAGCTGACTGACCAGTCGCATTATGAGGCAATAATTTCCTGGCTGCAGAGTGAAATTGCGGCCGCACGTGGCTGGGGCGGGTTCATGAGCCCGTCGTTCAGGCTCGAACGTCTTGAAGAAAACGGCATGAACATTTATGTGTTTTCATTCGACCTTTTCGCAGTGCGCAAAACCTATTATCTGACCTGCCGCGACAGCTTCCTGCTGATCGCGAGCAAAAAAGAGCTGTTTTTTGAACTAGAAGAGCCATCAGAAACCGAAAAGAATGCCTTTTCCGGAAACTTCAATTTCGTTCTCTACCCGGCAAAAATCTGCCGGATGCGCCCGGATCTGCTTGAGCTCAGAGCCAGATCTCAGCGCGAAGCATGTCTGGAAAACCTCAGAAATCTGCATTTTATCGCCGCATTCCACCCTGAGC
>CAZPCO010000560.1:0-2454 GCA_964585025.1 uncultured bacterium
CTCCTAATTAGTTATTTACACAGCTATACGGTCGGTTACAAAAAAGTTATTCGGGTCTGCATGCATCGATTTGTTCGCCAAGAAACTTTCTGGCCCTGAAGAGTCTGATTTTTACCAGATCCAGAGAAATTTCCAGGATTTCGGCGATTTCTTTGCAATTTCGGTCGAGGAAATAGTAGAGCCAGACCGGCAGCTTGAGATCTTCGTTGAGATTGTCGAAGGCGCGCAGCAGCTTCCCTTTTAATTCTGCCTTCAACTGCACATCGAGAGGATCTGGAAAATCTGCCGGCAGTTCAGGCAATTTTGGCGGTCTTCTGGTTTTGCGCAAATACTGGTAGCAGTGATAAACCGCAATTTTAAGAACCCAGTTGGTCAGCGATCTTGCCTTGTCAAACCTTGCCAGGCTGTTGAACACGGCGATGAAGATATCCTGGGTCAGATCCCGGGCTTCTTCAAGATTGCGGCAATATGACAGGGTGATGGCAAAAACCCGGTTCTGATAACGGTCGACGATCTGGGCAAAACAATTCTTCCGACCCGAAAGAATCATGTCTACCAGGGCTGCATCAGAGCCATTGTCGCGGTTTTCAGTTGTGTTGTTCATTTGGTCGCCTGGGAACTGCTACCTGCATGATAGTATATTTATGCTTCGTATTTCCAGAGCATTGTTTGCCCGCTGATGACCACGAAGGTTCTTCTCTGTCTGAAAGAAGCATCGGGTCTGAAACTGTCTGAACTTTCCGGCATGTTTTCACCTCTGATAAAGGCAAACCCTTTGAATCTGCTGCCTCTGGCCAGATTCAGCCTGCCGGTTGGCAGGTAAACGGCAAATCTTGAGGTCGCAAAATCGGGCATGCCGGTCATCTTGATTTCGCCTTTATGAAGCACGCCCAGGATCAGAAATGATTGATCGGCAAAGACAACTCTGTCGAGACTGATCGATGCTCGCATGGAAAACAGGTTGCCAAAGCCGTGAATTCGCATGCCTGACAGTTCCAGCGGGTTCAGGTCCGGCGAGATAACATCGCCGCAGAAGAACAGGTCTTTGCCGTTCCATGTGAGAAAATCACGCATCTGTTGCCATTTCGGAAACAGCCGGCAGACGCGACTCTGGACATACGGAATACCACTGCACCCGATGATTTTATCGCCGTCCGGAATATTGTATTTCCAGGTGCTGATGGCCTTTGCCTCCTCGTTTGTCAGTCTTGAAATATCGGTTTTGCCCTCAGAGTCAATGTTGGCTCCGATTAAAGAGTCTTCAAGGCTGAATACCAGGTCGTAAGCGTTCAGAGGAGCAGGAATTCCGGTGTCGAGAATGCGCATTTGCAGCGTAACCGAAACCATTGCCTCGCCAAGGCCGATCTTTGTTTCGGCCGAGATACGTATGTGCCCGGAGCGGTCTGCAGAACCCTCGACAAGCTGGTTTTTCAGTTCCTTCAGGTCGGTGATCTGCACCCAGGCTGCCGCAGATTTGAAGCTGCCTTTGAAGGTATGGCTGAGCAGGGCCTCCGTAAATGGAATTTCGATTTTCTGTCTGTTGTCGGATGTTTTCCGCAGCAGCGCATAGGTGCCGGCAACCGGGTTGTTAGCCTCCTGCCGCAGTCTGGCGATTACCTCTTCAATTGCTCCTTCGGCCGCGACAGTTGCGGCTTCATTATCGTGCGACCTTTTCTGTGACCAGTCAGCTTCTCTTATCTGCCCGAAAATCACGACCAGAAAGAGCAGCAGAATGACCGCCAGAACGAAAAGTACAGACATTGTTGCCTGCGCTTTTCTTGATTCAGTTTGCAGCCCGACTGTCATTTACTGCTCTCCGGGGTATATTTAAAGCGCTGGTCGCTCTCTGTCGAAACCCAGAACGGGTCACGAGCCCAGCTGGCCAGGTGCCTCGGGGAAATATGCAGCGAAGTTTTGCTGCGTTCGCCGTTTTGCTGTTGATGTTCGACGGTGATTGTTACTCTGAGCATCTGTACATCATTGATTGCTTCGGTAATGCAGGCAAAGGCAACATTGTCGATATCGGCAAGAATTGCATGACCGTTGCGATAGAGAATGCCTTTACCCGCATTTGCAGGCCTGACGAATCTGTATTCACAGGTTTCACCGGCTAAGGGTATGCCGTCTGGTCCGTAGGAAATCCGGCCATCCTTTTCGGCGGCAAATTTGCGAATCAGCAGGGTCTGGTTTCCGTCTTTCAGACTTATGTCACTGCCTGATTCCCTTACATCCTTTTTCAGCCAGTCAAGTGCGGTGCGCAGTTGTGATTGCTGGCTCAACCTGAAGATACCAAAATTAGCATAGGATGAGGCCATAGAAAACAGCTGAATGGAGATGAAGATAAAGACCGCAAGCAGGCAGGCAGCGATGGCAATTTCCAGAAGGGTGAAAGCCTGGCGATTCATGGCAGCGCTCCGGTAACCGGATGATGATTGGCAACCAGGGTAGCAAGGC
>CAZPCO010000561.1:0-957 GCA_964585025.1 uncultured bacterium
CTGACATCTACCTGCTGCCCGAGAAAAAACAGCTGCCATCCTGCCGGAGTTCGACCATAAACAATCAAATCAGCAGCCATGCATAAAAACGATTCTTCACTCTTTCTGACCAGAACATCGCTGCTCTGAGTCTGTGAAGACGGCATCATGTCTGAGCCAGGCATTGCACCAGGAGCAAAATGGGAACCCGGCATTTCCTGGGATGAAGATGGCAGTGCAAAAGATGAAACACCCGCAGAAAAAATCTGACTGGCAGGAATTGCAGGTGACGAATCAGATGGCTGAACAGCACCAGACTGCTCGGAAGAACCGCTGAACTGCAACGGCCGGTCTAATGGTGCCTGGCGATAGACACAGACAGGATAAGTCAGATGGGCTGTCGGTGGCGCAACATTTGCTGCAGACGCCGGAACGGCATTTGCTTCAGGTGACCCGAACTCGATGCCCGGCTCAGGTGGTTGCGGGGCAACTGGTTCGGCCCAACGTAGGGCGACCGAATCAGGGGGTGTCTGCACCAGATTCGACAGGGCAATGAAAGTGTAACCTTCCGTAGGGCTCTGCATTCCAAGTTCGACCTGGTAAACGCACTGGGCGTTTTCCAGATGGAGATACCAGTCTCGGGCGTTTTCTGTCAGTCTGATTTCCTGGGTATGGCCATTGGTCACATCATGAAGGCGGAGAACGAAATGTGAATGAGCGAATTCGAAGATTCCAACTTCGAGCTCGAGACGTTTGCGCTCTACGGGGGGAAGTTCCCAATATGTATGTGCCCAGTGCGGATCACGAATCTGCATGACCAGCCTGGTTTCATCATAGTGTTCAGGAAGATCGCCGGTAAGCTCTTCTTCTCGAACAACGGCAGCGGCACCATAAACCGGCACTGAAAAAACCGGAATTTCCATGGTGGTTTTCAATGAAGCGTGTTTTCGGCGCCGCTCCAGTTCAATTTCTTCAGCT
>CAZPCO010000561.1:967-2432 GCA_964585025.1 uncultured bacterium
GGCATGGCGACCGCAGGCTCCCGGACTTCAGCGCCCTTCTTATTCTCGGAATGCGGCAATTCTTCGTCACGTTTAGCGAACGCTCTGTTCAAGCGCTTCATTGCTGCAGCTTCTTCTTCACATTCGCGATTAAATCGTTCTACTGATGGTTTAGATTTATTCGTAGAACCAGAAATACTTTGAGTTCCGTGGGGGGCAGCTACGCCTTCAGATAATTTTTCGGCATTCCGGCCAATTTTTTCGGGCTGAGGCGCAGCACCAGGTTTTGCAACTCCGGTTGTCGCCATCGCATTTCTGGGAGGGCGGCCGCGGCGGCGTTTTTCAACGGCCGGCAGGCTGTCATCAACTGCGACCGGGCTTTTCTGTACAGGCGAGGCTTTCTCGGGAATAAAAGATTTTTTTGGCGGGCGCCCGCGTCTGGGTTTTTCAGCCAATCCTGACTGATTTTGGGCATTTAGATCTAATTTATGTATGTCTGCGCTGTGATCTGGCTTTGGCTGATTTTTCGGCGGACGACCTCTGGGTCGTTTGCCGACATTTTCTGCTACTGCAGTTACTTTAGGAGGGCGGCCACGTGGGCGCTTAACAGAATTTTCTGTCAGGACGGCGTTTTTTGGGGGGCGGCCACGGCGGGGTTTTTCACCCGATTCGGTCTGTTTATCAGCTTTTACGTCAGACTGATGCAGGTCTGCGCGGCGGTCGTTTTTATCTGACGGATTCTTTTTCGGGCGGCCACGTGGGCGCTTAACAGCATCATCTGTCACGACAGCATTTTTTGGGGGGCGCCCGCGACGGCTTTTTCCAGTGACTTCAGTGGTTTCAGTGCTTTCGGGCTTTTCTATTACCGGCTGTATAGCCGGTACATTGGCTTTCGCAAGCGAACGGCTGACCGGGGGTTCAACGAGAAGCAACTGCAGCATTCTGATCAATTCTACCCGGGAAAGGCTGCCGCGGCCAGCGATGTCAAGATCACGTGCCAGGCTGTACAATTCATGGTAATTAAGAGATGCGATTTTTCGCGCGGTAAACCTCGTCTTCATGCCGCCCCCCCGGAGTCACAAGAAAATTGCCAGTGCAGACATGATACCAGAATTTCCAGGTTTGCCAAGTCAATTATCCTTTAACAGACTTTCAATCAGGGCGGGAAGAAAAACCAGCAGAACATAATAATGCAGAGCCATGAACAGACCGAAAGTATAGCCGAAAATCTGAAAAAACATGTTCAGCTCCTGTTATTCAACATTCTTTTCGATACGCAACTGTACCCTGATGTTTGAAAACAGAGTAACCGGTTTGCGACCGCCGCCATAAAGATCCTGAATGTAGCCGCTGGTCTGATTGACAGCAGTAAAGACAACGAGATATCTGATACCATCGGCATCAAATCTGAGATTTTTCTGATCAACCCCTTCTTCAGCAGTAAAAAGAAAATCACGTTGCTCTCCACCAACACCAAGAATGATCG
>CAZPCO010000562.1:0-2425 GCA_964585025.1 uncultured bacterium
GGAAGCTGCGGAACATTTTCGCCACCATCATTCATCGCCTGCAATCTCTGAAGAGCCTGCGAAAAAGATGGATTGAGCGACAAAGCACGCCCGTAACTCTCGCGAGCTTCCTGCATTCGGCCCATGGCTTCATAGCACAGGCCCATGTTGTACGGAACCCAGTAAGAATCCGGGTTGATACGCTCAGCCTGTTTATAGCAGTGCAGACTGTCACGGTACTGGCCGCTCTTTTTGTAAAGGATGCCCAGGTTGTTATACGCGTGGAAATTGTCAGGGTCAATGCGAAGCAGCACAAAGTAAGCTTCGACCGCCTTGACAAAATTATCTGCCAGGCTGTATTCCATGGCCAGATTAAGATGCGCCTCGATATCGCGCGGGTTGTCGATCAGGCGCTGTTGCAGCTGGTATATTCGGCCGGCGTTAATCGATGCTTCAACTTTTGCCGCATGCAGCAAAATACAGAAACACACCGCCAGCATGATAAAGCTGCCGGTATGCGCCAGACGATATAATATCAGAGCGAAGTCTGATTCAGCGTGCTTCGACAAGAAATTTGATTGCCGTTTTTTCGTTTCCATCAATTTCAATTTTTGCAAAGGCGATCATGGTAAACAACTCAATGCCTTTGGGTGCAACATAACCCCTGGTTACGGCTATTGATTTGACTGCCTGGTTAACTGCGCCGGCACCAACAGCCAGCAATTCTACCTGTTTGTCCTGTTCGAGTACTGCGGCAATGGCTCCGGCAACAGATTTCGGATTCGATGATGATGCGACTCTAAGTATTTCCATCTTGAGCCTCTCCTTTGTATTTTTGACTAACCCAACAACCTCTTCCACCAAAATTATAAACAAAAATCCGGTTAACATGCAAACCCTTTATTGGTTCAGCAGAGAAAATTAACGTTGTAGCGTACCCCGTTGCAGCAAAAAAGCTGCCTTGCGGCAGCTTTTACCTGGTCTCAGCAGCATTTCACTCAGGTTTACAGAACAGTACACTGGCATTCTGACCGCCGAATCCGAACGAATTGACGATACCACCATCGATCTGCTTTTCTTTAGCAGTTAAGGGAGCCAGGTCAAGATCGGCAAGTTCCGGGTCGACATTTTCCAGATTGATAGTCGGATGAATGAAGCCCTGCTGCATCTGCAGAATTGTTGCCACCGAACCAACGGCGCCAGCTGCGCCGAGGAGATGCCCGATCATCGATTTTGTTGAATTGATGGTAACTTTGCTAATGCCCTCACCAAAAACGCGCCGCACCGCTTTCATTTCGGCAAGGTCGCCGATAGGGGTGCTGGTCCCATGGGCATTGACATAATTGACGCGTTCAACAGGGAAATTCATGAAATTTATGGCTTTCATCATCGCCCGGAAACCGCCTTCACCTTCAGGGTGGGGAGCAGTGAGATGATGAGCATCAGCTGTAGCGCCATAGCCCTTAATTTCGGCCAGAATACGCGCGCCGCGGCGCCGGGCACTTTCTTCGCTCTCGATAACGAGAACACCGGCGCCTTCACCCATAACAAAGCCGTCACGATCTTTGTCGAAGGGCCGTGATGCTCTTTCAGGTTCGCTGTTTCTGGTCGACAGAGCTTTCATTTTGGCAAAGCCGGCGACTGTAAGCGGAGTAATGGCGGATTCGGCACCGCCACATACCATAATATCGCATTCGTCGTGAATGATTTTGAGAAATGCTTCTCCAATACCATGCAAACCAGATGCACAGGCGGAGACAACACAATAGTTAGGTCCGTTGAAGCCGTATTCCATGGCAATACAACCTGCAGAAATATTGCAGATCATCATTGGCACGAGAAAGGGGCTGACACGGCCTGGACCGCTGGCTTTGCAGGTTTCAAATTCTTCTTCAAAAGTGTGAATGCCGCCAATGCCCGTAGAAACGGTAACTCCGACTCTAAAAGAATCGTAATTCTTTTCTTTGAGACCGGCCATGTTTACAGCCATCGCTGCAGCTGACATGGCAAACTGCGAATAACGGTCGTGACGGCGAATTTCTTTTTTCTGCATGAACTGCTCAGGATCAAAATTCTTTATCTGCCCGGCAATCTGGACACTGTGCTGTGAAGCATCGAAGCAGGTAATGGCGCTGATACCGCTTTTACCATGCCTGAGACTTTCTGCGAAGTTGTCAATTCCTATGCCAATCGGAGTCACAGCCCCAATACCGGTGACAAAAACGCGTTTCATGATTTGTGGTCCTCCTGAGTCTAGCTGAAAAAACTTACCAAAGGGTTGTACCAGAGTTCCGGCTTCGAGTCAACACTTGAAAATAGCGGTGCCGACAACCTGGCAGTCGGAGTAAAGTCTGAATCAGTCCCGATTTTCGAGACCTTGGAAAAACATTGCAAAAATTTCCGCCACCGACATGATTTTGCCAATGCGGTAGACATGCTCGCCAGA
>CAZPCO010000563.1:0-2410 GCA_964585025.1 uncultured bacterium
CTTTGATTCAACTCATTTATAACAGTCGGGTCGCCAGCATTCTCAAACAGCACGGTTACCTGACCGTTGCCTATTCAAGCGGCTCTCTCAGCACAGAAATGCGGAACGCAGATGTTTATTTCAGCGATTCAATCGTGGTAAAGGAATTTTCAGACGGTCTGCTGCGAAATACTATTCTCGCAAAGATCAGCCTGCCATTTTTCAATCTGGCGAAGCACCAGACAGATGTACATCGATACAAAGTTAAGCGGCCGTTGTTGGAAATTCCGTCATTGGCAGAAATGCCACGCCCGGTTTTCGTGTTCGCACATATTCCCTGCCCCCACGCTCCTTTCGTGTTCAAAAGCGATGGCAGTGCATTATCGACTGGTGAATTTTCATACGACGACGGTAACGCGCTTGGTACAGACAAAAATCTGTATCGCCGCCTGTTTATCGATCAGCTCGAGTTTCTGAACAATCAGATCAAAAACTTTATTAACAGGCTGCTTCAGAACCCTGGCCGCCCCAAAATCATTGTTATTCAGGCTGACCACGGATCTGCGATGCAATACCATTACACCGATATCAGCAGATGTGATCTGGGAGAAAGATTTTCGATTCTGAATGCCATCTACCTGCCTGAGAAGAATTACAGCGGCTTTTATTCTGACCAGTCTCCGGTCAACACTTTCAGGTTGATATTTGGGGCTATTTTCAGGAAAAAACCGGATTTGCTTCCAGAAAGGTATTTTCATTCCGGTGCCCGTAGCCGTTACGACTTTCTTGATATCAGCGATCGTCTGTAAATATTATTGGGAAATGGAAGGCATTGATTGATTTTCTGCAGAACCAATGTGAGTTTTCGATCATTTGTCGGCGCAGAACGATACGGTTATGCAGAATTCATCCAGGCTTGCTGATCTGCAATCGCCGGGCCGGCAAATGAATTACTTGCAGCAGATGCAGGGTTCAGGATATTATCAAAAAAAAGATTCAGGAGCGGACGGACAATGAAGATATTGGTTACCGGGGCAGCTGGTTTTATCGGTTTTCATCTGACAATTTATCTGCTGAAACGTGGCGATGAAGTGGTCGGGTTCGACAATCTCAACACCTATTACGAGATTAAACTGAAGAAAGACCGTCTGGCAATTCTCAGCAATCACCAGAATTTTACCTTTGTTCAGGCCGACCTTGCCGATCGTCCTGCAATTGAAAAGCTTTTTGCCGATCATCATTTCGACCGGGTTATCAATCTGGCTGCCCAGGCCGGCGTGCGTTACAGTCTCGAAAATCCGCATGCCTATATCGACTCGAGCATCGTTGGGTTCATGAACATTCTTGAAGCCTGTCGACATCATAAGGTCGAGGATGTGTTCTTTGGTTCTTCGAGTTCTGTTTACGGTTCAAATACCCAGATGCCTTTCTCGGTGCATCATAACGTCGATCACCCGGTTTCTCTGTATGCTGCCACCAAGAAAGCCAACGAACTGATGGCTCACACTTATTCGCATCTGTATGGTTTGCCCACTACCGGGTTGCGTTTTTTTACGGTTTACGGCCCCTGGGGGCGCCCTGATATGGCGCTGTTTTTATTTACCAGAGCCATTCTTGACGGCAAACCGATCAAGGTGTTCAACAATGGCCTGATGCAGCGCGATTTTACCTATATCGACGACATAGTTGAGGGAGTGGTAAGAGTCAGCGACCGCATTGCACCGCCAAACCGTGACTGGAACGGGCAACAGCCAGATCCGGCTACAAGCCGCGCTCCGTATCGTATTTACAACATTGGCAATAACAGACCGGTCGAATTGTTGCGCTTCATCGAGATCATCGAGAAAAAGCTCGGCAAAACGGCTGTTAAAGAAATGCTGCCGATGCAGCCAGGCGATGTGCCTGCCACCTACGCCGATGTCGATGATCTGATGCGCGATACCGGCTTTGCGCCATCGACTCCGCTTGAAACCGGCATAAGCCGCTTTATTGACTGGTATCGCGATTATTACCAGATTTGATTGGATTGCTTCCGACCTTTAGGGTCAGAAGTTTTAAGACGGCAGGTCTGAAAAAAAAAACAGGGAACGGTGCGAACACCGTTCCCTGAGTTTTTATCTGACGATGTCAGACGTTTCTGCGGCCGTGGTAGTGAGTGTGCAGCAGTTTGTGCGACATTTCGCCACAGGGTTTGCCAAGGAATTCAGTGTAGAGCTTCTGAATCGAGGGGTTCTGGTGCGACTTGCGGATCTTGCTGTTCTTGTCGTCGCGGTAGATGGCTTCCATGCGTTTGGTAAGAATGTCTTCGCAGTGACCTTCAGAATAGGGCTGACCGCCGCCGTTCAGACAGCCACCGGGGCAGGCCATGATCTCGATGATGTGGTATTTGGCTTCGCCGCTTCTGATCTTTTCGAGGAGTTTGCGGGCATTG
>CAZPCO010000564.1:0-2401 GCA_964585025.1 uncultured bacterium
GCTGGTCAAAGCTTCAGTGCCGACATTCTTTTCGACGGCGACCATGATCTGCCGGCTTTTTCCTGCTTCGGGCATGATAACCTGCAGTTCGCCGATTTCGGTGAGAAAAAAGCCCGGCAGTTTCGTTGCCGGAGCGATTGTATGACTCAGCCCACGCGCCAGCAGCGTGCAGGCGACAAACAGCATGCCAAGCAACAGAACCAGCGCCGGCAGGCGCTTCCGAATAAGGTTAAAACCGGAAATGGCAAATTTAATCATCAGTGCTTCCCTGAAATCAATTTGAATCAAACGAAATTATGCTTACTATTTTAACACAAAGCCGCCTGCTGCAACGTCTTTCTTGTTTGAGAGCAAAATCATCTCATCCAATCAGTGTTTTCAGACCCCGGTGACATGCATGAGCGGGTTGCCAGCAACTGCCGCTTTTTGGCGTCGGCGTTGATTTTTTTAATTCAATGACCATATCAGAGACTCCTATCGGTTTTCTATAGAATCGATCGGGTCAGGCAGGAAGGTACACGCCTACCTGGTGATTGAAAACAGGAGCATATCGCTCTCTGGGTCGCCTTCCTGGTCATCGCCTTTGCCGATCGACCAGACCGAAAGGGTGTTGCCTTTGATGGCCATGCGGCAGGGCTGGCGGGGGTCGGTAAAAATGTCTGGCGGCAGGCGCTTTTCGATTTTGGCAGCGATGCCATGCAGGTCGCTTCTGGTCGAGCCCTCCTGCAATATTGCCAGAGCCAGAAGGCCGGTTCCAAGAATGCGGTATTTAAGCTCGAGCCGGTCAAGATACATCTTAACATAGGCCGGGTCGGGAAGGGTCATGAAATACTTGCGGCCAAGAAACTTGAGGTTCGAGATCGTGCTCGTATCAAGCAGCATGCCGTTCTCGTCGACTTTTGCCATCAGCATCAGGTCATTCTCGTAGAACTGGTCTTCGAGCCTGATCAATTCGGCTGGTTTTGCCTTGTTGGTCAGAAACAGCTCACGATACCTGCTGAACATGGCGTTCATTTCGCCCATGAGTTCGTCAAACATGACGATAATCTTGTCTGATTCGGGATGAGTTTTAAAACCGTCGCTCATGGCGCAGGATACGGCTCTGAAGTAGCCTTCATTCATTTTCAGATCGGGTGGCAGTTCAGTTGGCTCAGGGTTAAGGCAGTCTTTTTTGTAAATTTCCATGTGCAGGCGCTTGAGAGTGAAAAGATTGTCGATCATCACCGCAAAATCGACCTCCTCTTTGTGCAGGCGGGAAAAATGGCCAATCACAGTTTTCAGCAGTTCCGGCGAAATCTTGCCTGAATTGATGAGCTGCCAGATATCTGCATCGATAACCGTTCTGACGACCTTGTTGGCAACGAGTAACCCCATAAAAAAAGCATCGCGGCCGGCAAAAAACTGATTGAAGCGCAAATTCAGCATAAAAAGCTTCAAGGCATCATCGGCCCTGCCATCCGCGATCAGGGCCCGGGTGACTGCAGCCAGCGTACAGCTGATGTTTTCGCAGAAATTCAGATCGAGAAGCCCGGGATTTTCAAACTCAGCCTGTTCCTTTTTAATCGGCGCAGCCGGCAAAGGCTCGGAAATATGCTTTTCCCAGTCTTTTATCAGCCCGGCAATATCGCTGTTGTATTTCTCAAGAATTTTTCGCCCAAAGTTCAGCACCTGTTCATTTGTGGAAGCATTGCTATCCTTTTTATGCGCTGTAACGAGTTCTTTGCCCTTTTTAAGGTCGTCTCCGGCCCAGCCCGCTGCCACTTTGAAATAGTTATCGAGGGGCCGGCTGCCGCTGCGGTAAGCTGCATCCTGGGCATTGCCGGCACCGGCATTTGCAAACAACAGAACGAGCAGACCTGCCAGAACTCTGTAAATTAAAGATTTCCCCGCTTTCATTTCGACCTCCTGAGCTGAACATGGCCGCAAAATTGGCATATCGCACCCTGGCCAGGGTTTTAACAGCGTTGAGCCATTATAGCTCTCTTGCTCAGGAATGGCAATTTGCCCCGGCAGAAACATGGAGTGGCTGTTTTCAGCCATTTCCGCTCATACCAGGCTCTGCCCCCACGGGCAGGGAACTCTCTGGATGTCAAGCTTGTTTTTAGCTGCTGAACTGACTAGAATAGCAAACATCCAGTTGGCGAATTGATACTGAATGGTTTGCAGCATTTTATGCCTCCCGAAAAATTGGTCAGAATTCATTTTTTTACTGCGCGGCCTTTATTGTTAATTCCCAATTACAGAGCCGGCAGGTTGAGAAAACTGAAAGAGACAATGGGCTCTCGATGATTGAAAAAATTGTTTATACCCCAGCCGCTGGTATTCAATATTGAAAAGCAGCCAACGGTACCCGGAACCCTGTATGAAGAAAAAGTGAGAACTGCCTGTGAGTTTTTCAGCC
>CAZPCO010000565.1:0-2398 GCA_964585025.1 uncultured bacterium
GTAGAGGGGCTGAAAGAACCCCATGAGATAAGTGCGATGCCTGGCCAGATGCATTGGCCGGTCGATCGCTGCCATGAACCTGTC
Organism: uncultured bacterium; assembly: GCA_964585025.1. GTDB lineage: Bacteria > Muiribacteriota > Ozemobacteria > Ozemobacterales > Ozemobacteraceae > Rifleibacterium. Next base: position 85 of record CAZPCO010000565.1, read on the forward strand.
GAGGCAGCTATGCGCAGGGGGGTCGTCGCCTTCATTCTTTTCGGTGTTCCTGCTCAAAAGGACAACGATGGCCGCTGTGCCTCCGATCGAAACAGTGTCGTGTGTGCAGCTCTGCGCCATATCCGCAGTCATTGCCCTGAAGCGTATCTGATCACCGATGTCTGTCTCTGTGCCTATACTACTCATGGGCATTGCGGTATTCCCGGCAAAGATGGCTGTATCGACAACGATCCTTCGAACGAGATGCTGGCAGCTATGGCTCTGGCGCATGTCGAGGCTGGTGCCGACATGGTCGCGCCCTCAGACATGATGGACGGGCGGGTTGGCGTGATTCGTGCTCTTCTCGACCGTAATGGACGCCATGATATTCCGATAATGGCTTATTCGGCCAAATATGCCTCTTCGTTTTACGGCCCTTTCCGCGAAGCGGCTGGTTCGGCGCCGGGTCATGGTGATCGCCGGGGTTACCAGATGGATTACGCCGTCGGCCGCGATGCCATGCATGAACTGCAACTCGATTTCGACGAGGGTGCTGACATTCTCATGATAAAACCTGGTCTTGCTTATCTCGATATCTTGAAGACGGCGCGCAACAGTTTCAGCTGCCCGCTTGCCGTTTACCAGGTTTCGGGCGAGTATTCGATGATCAAGGCTGCGGCCGAAAAAGGCTGGATCGATGAGCGGCAGGTCGTTTTCGAGACTCTTTCCGCAATGCGTCGCGCCGGCGCTGACCTTATTCTGACTTATTTTGCGCCCCAGGTTGCTGCATGGCTGGCAGAAGAGGCCCGCTGATGCACCCACATGCTGCTCGAAGTGACTCACAGAATGCGTTAAGAGTTCTAGCCTGGGAAACCACCCGCGCCTGTCCGCTGGCGTGCCCGCATTGCCGGGCTTCGGCGGTATCTTGCCGTGATCCTGAAGAATTGACAACTGAAGAAGCGGTAAAGATGCTTGCTTCGGCGGCCGAAATGGGGCCGGCTCTGATCATTCTCAGCGGTGGTGAACCTTTGTTGCGGGCTGATCTGGAAGAAATAGCCAGGCGTGCGGTCGAAATGGGGCATCGGCCGGTAGTGTCGTGTAATGACGGGCGGCTTCTGACCGATGCGAGGCTTGACAGTCTGTATGCAGCGGGCATCAGACATTTCAGCTTCAGTATGCATTCGTCTCAGGAAGCGGATCATGACGGCTTTGTCAGAGTCGCTGGGGCTTATCGCGAGGCTCTGCAGGCTTTTTCCAGAATCAAGGGCCGCGGTATGTCTTTTCAGATCAATACTACGGTTTTGCCAGGCAATTCACGCCGTCTTGACGAAATAAAAGACTGGGTAATAAACATCGGTGCTGCAGCCTGGCACCTGTTTTTTATCGTTCCGACCGGCCGGGCGGCCGCAGGCGGTTCAGAAGTTGATCTGTCTCAGGATGAGATCGACCGTGTCCTGCGTCATGTTGCAGAAAATTCTGATAACTGGCCTGTCCCGGTTAAAGTCACCTGTGCGCCTCAATATGCGATGATCAGAGGTGAAATGGGGCGGGACCCCGGGAGTCGAGGGCGCAGTTGCATGGCTGGCAATGGTTTCGTTTTTGTCAGCTGGTGTGGAGACGTCAAACCCTGTGGCTATTTTGATCTGATCGTCGGTAATGTCAGACAAAAGCCGCTCAAGGCGATCTATCTGGAAAGTGAACAGTTGCGTGATATGCGTACCCCGGAGAAATTTACCGGGGTGTGTGGCGTTTGCCGGTTCAATAGAATATGTGGCGGTTGCCGGGCACGGGCATACGCTGTACACGGCAGCTATCTGGCGACTGATCCCAATTGTAAGTTTTCTTCTGGTCAAAGAGACAAAACCTGAGTATCATTGTATAAATCTCAAGACTGATTGCAGTCACTGGGCATCACTATCAAGGAAGGACAAACCTGATGGACGACAAAGATCGCGAAATATTGCAGATGCTTCAGGGCCGTTTTCCGCTCGAATCTGAACCATACAAAATTATGGGTGACAAACTCTGGATGGACGAAGTCTCGGTGATTTCGCGGATAGCAAGAATGTACCAGAGTGGCGCTATCCGTTATATCGGGCCTTTTTTCGACAGTCGCCGTCTGGGCTACAAAGGTTGCCTGGCAGCACTGAACGCTCCTGAAGATCAGATCGAAAAAATTGCCGGAGTAATCAACGGGTTCGCCGAAGTAACGCATAATTACCTGCGTGATGGCAATCCGAACATCTGGTTCACGGTCATTGCCTCTTCGCTCGAGCGTCGCGAAGAAATCTTCAATGCTATAAGGCAGCAGACCGGAATTAAAGATATTCTCGTA
>CAZPCO010000566.1:0-2382 GCA_964585025.1 uncultured bacterium
GTTCCGGCGGCGGCTTCGATATTGGCATCATTGGCCATCAGATCGGCGACAACATCACACCAGGCGGCAGAAACTGTGAATAAAGCCATGAAAAGCACCAGAAATGTGAGCCTGTTAACTTTCATATATGCCTCGATTGAATGAATTACGCTCTTGATTAAAGCAAGTTGCGTACCATTGTTGCGGGGCACGGAAGTAATGATTAATAGCCGAAGACTATCTTCTGCGTGACAAAAGTGCTAGATTATCAGCATCTCGGTGCTGAGAATTTACATGAATCAACCGTATCTGATAATTCGCATTCACAATTACAATCGCGTCAGCCTTGGTGCCATACTTGGCGCTTGCAACCAGTCGCTTTTCAACCATTTCAACCTCATCAAATGGGAAAGCGACGCGCCGCTGCCTGCCGAACTCGAAGCCCGGCAGCCACTGCTGGTCTATTCGTACATGCAGCCGCACGAAAAACAGGTTGAGAACGAGCTCAAATGTATCAGAGACCGCTATCCGCATGTTCAGGCAATCTGTGGTGGTGCCCAGCCGACCTCGGCACCTGACAACGCCGTCAGTATGGGCTTCGATTACGTAGTTGCCGGCGAGGCTGAAGATTATTTTCCGGCCTTTCTAGAACAATGGCTGACCGGAACTGCACGCCGCGGCATACATCAGACGCCGCGTGGCCAGGTCAACCTCGATCTCTACCCCGGGTTTTCGCCAATAACCGAATATCTGCCACCAATAGAAATCAGCCGCGGATGCCGTTTTGGCTGCATGTTCTGCGGCGTACCGCGACTGAACGCTGCTACTTTGCGCCATCGCAGTCTGGAAAGCATCGAAGCGATCATCCGCGAGTATTTTCGCCTCAAACCCAGCCGCAAGCGCATCAAATTTCTCGCACCCAACGCTTTTGCCTATGGTTCCAACGGGCTCAAACCCGACCTGAACGCTCTTTACCGGCTGCTCGAAATGCTGAAAAACGCCGGAGTGCCCGAAATCAATCTCGGCAGTTTTCCCTCGGAAGTTCGCCCCGACTTTGTGACCCGCGAAGTCATGGAACTGGTAACCCCGTATCTTTCGAACAAAACGATCGTCATGGGTGTTCAAACCGGCTCTGACCAGATGCTGAAAAAAATGAACCGCGGGCACACCCGCGATCAGGCGATCAATGCCATCGCACTGCTGCGCGAATTCGGCTTTCAGCCGCACGTCGACTTCATCATCGGCAACCCCGACGAAAGCGAAGAAGAGCAGTTCGCACTGCTCGACTTCATGGAAGAAATGCTGAGTGAATACGCCATACGCATTCACATGCACACATTCGTACCGCTGCCCGCCACACCCTGGGAAAGCAAACTGCAGTCACCGATCAACGAACAGGTAAAAAAACACCTGCGCGAGCTTGAAAGGCGCGGCGTTCTCGACGGCTGGTGGGAAAACCACATCGGCCACGCCCGGCACGCCCGCACCTGACACTGCCCGAACGTCGACCCAGTAAGGTGTTTTTTCTGCCTGCGGCTTCCTGCAGATTATGCCGGCAGGCGAAAGTAATGCACAGAATTTGCAGAAAATTTGTTTGACTCAAAATGCAGAGAGTGCTATAATCAACCCCATCGACGATGGGGTGTCGTCTAATGGCAGGACAGCAGTCTCTGGAACTGCTTATTGGGGTTCGAGTCCCTGCACCCCAGCCGCAAGCCCGCTGCAAAGCGGGCTTTTGTATTTTCCGGCATTTATCGACATTTCAGGCCTGCCTTTTTTCGCCAGACAATCGCAATTCTCCGATTTTTCGCTCCGGTATGGAGAAAAAAACTGGAGAAAAACATGGAGTCTTTCCCGTTATTCTTCATGTTAGCAGAACCATTGTAATTCGCTACACAGTGCGTAGCTTTTTACTGCTACCGAAATGCTTCGAATTCGACACGGTTAAAAGCGGCTTTGTTCTGGTATTATATAATTCACAAACCTGATTTTCAGAGAGGTAGAACCGCAGCAATGAAGCTGATAAATATTGAAAAGGGCAACTGGTACGGCTGGCAGATGCTGCCTGGTTATACCGGTGAGCATTGCATTCCTTATTTTTCGCCAATATTCGTTACCGATTTCAAAGCCCACAAAAGCGGGAAAGGGCTTTTCAGGATCGGATTTTTAAACGTGGCTTATGCCGCAGGTATGCAAGAATTTTCTGTCGAAATGAAGGTGTTGAAAAGAGCAAAAGATTATCTGGTCGGTGAAATCACCGAAGATACGGGCACTAGCACTGCCAGATGCGCCATAATCAGCAACATTGAATTCGAATGGTTGCGACGATTCTGCCCTGAACTGCTTGCCAGATACCCATCATTAACCATGGCAGGTCAGAATTCAGAAAACCTCACCCAGTAT
>CAZPCO010000567.1:0-2373 GCA_964585025.1 uncultured bacterium
GGTTGCTGCCAGCAATCCATTTGCCAGAACTGCCGGGGCGCTCACCGTTCCCTTTATGGTCACCGAATCGTCTTCTACCGGCATCCCAGATGATCCTGGTATCGAGCACCCGGCAACCAGAACTATGATGAACGCAAACAGCAGTATGCAAATTTTCTTCATTGTTTCTCCCCCGACCGGCGCTGATGGCATCGGTTGCTCAGACAATTTCCTACCGGGCTAATATTAGTACTTTTTTTGCTGCATTTAAAGAGCCCACCGTAAAAATTTCTGCTATCATCAAGAAAAATCAGCAAAAGGAAGCCCGCGTGAAAACCGAACTGCATTTACCCCGAATGATTGAAAGCGATCCCAGAGGCAGTGAAATTCTGGAACTGTTAACTGCAAGCCTGAAGAATATCCGGCCAGGGTCAAAATTCAAAGCAGCTTTTCTGCCCTGCTCTGAAAGATTCATCACGGCTTTACAGCTTGAACACAAGCGCGGCAGACTGGTCAGAGGTTTTGAACTTATTGAACGCAGCCTGCAGATTCAGGCGCACGGGTTGAGCATAGTTGACGAAAAATCGCAAAAGCCGCGTGGGGCCAGAATTTCCCGACTGCTCGTCATCAGCAACGATGGGGCAGAAAGGTTTTTGCGCAAAATCGAAAGTCTGCTGAACGACCATGGCGACAGAGTTCTTGCCATGGTAGTCGATGCTGATTCTGAAAAACTTGGGCCGCTCTTTTTTGGCGAAGGCAAAACTGCCAAAGTGATCATGCTCGAGCACAAGGAATCAGTAGCCAACGCGCTGTTTGCCCTGATCAAACAGCCCGCCTGACTGCATTATTATAGCAGCTTGACCATCAGGCTATCAGAAGAGGCAGACACACCAACAGCCCTGCTGAAGGTGTTCAGCAAACCTGCATCCTGCAACCCAATGCGGCATGGAATATATTCTCGCGAAAACCCGCACAGGTAGCCATCTTCAAGTGTTTCCCAAAGAATTTCAACTTCTCGACCGATAAAACCGGCATGAAAAGTGGCGGCACCAGCTTTCCAGACCTTTTCGACGCGATCTGAACGCGCCGCTTTCGTGGAATTATCGATCTGGTCTGCCATGATTGCAGCAGGAGTACCATCTCTGGGCGAGAATCGAAAGATGTGCAGACGCGAAAAAGCGATTTCTTCAAGAAATGAGATGGTTTCGGCAAAGTCATTCTCAGTCTCGCCCGGAAACCCGACGATCAGATCGGTCGTCACAGCTGCCATAGGCATCCGGTCACGAATCTTTCTGACAACATTCCTGAAAGCATCTGTATTATAGGGGCGACGCATAGCCTTGAGAATTTTATCGCAGCCTGACTGCAGAGGCAGGTGAAAGTGCCGGCATGCCTTTGGAGAAGAGGCAACCCAATCGATCAGCGCATCGGTCACTTCGACCGATTCGATCGAACTGAGCCTGATTCGCTCGAGTCCGTCGATTTTGTCAAGCTCTGAAAGAAGCGTCAGCAGAGACGGGCGAAAATGCCCGAGATGAATACCGGTCAGAACCAGTTCCCGGTGGCCTTCGGCAACCAACTGTTGAGCTTCGACGACAGCCTCGGCCACCGGTCTCGACCATTCTTCGCCGCGCAGATGCGCTACTATGCAGTAGGCACAGAACTGATTGCAGCCATCCTGGATTTTCAAAAATGCTCTGGTTCGCGAAGTTACCGGAACTCCGGCCATGGACGGAAGCTCAGCAACTACATCGAGACCCAGTGCAGCCAGCATTTGCTTTATGGAAGAAAGCTCACCATCCTGCAGCAGCCAGTCAACATCAGGAATTTCTTCGTGGCGCTGCTTTATCAGACGGGCTTCACAACCTGCGAGCACCAGTTTAACACCTGGCCAGTTCCGTCGAGCGGCTCGCAAAGTCTGTCTGACTTTCTGAGATGCACGGCCGGTAACTGAGCAACCGTTGAGAATAAAGATGTCCGGGCAGTCTTCAACCTGTATCAAACCAAGCTGACGCAAATTACCGGCTATGCGTTCACCGTCATACTGGCTGACTTTGCAGCCAAGCGATTTAAGAAGAAATGTCGTCATATTCCACCAGTGGTTTATTTGAGGGCTTGATTATACTCAACCCGCAGCATTATTGCAAAGAATCGCATTCTGCTTCAATAATTACTGATGATTTTGCTGCCGGCATCTGGAAGGTTGCTGTAAAAAAATCTTCGAATATCGCCAGGAGTAGAGTTTATGTCTTCCTGGTCTGATGGCACAGAAAGGGTCCATTCGTGGCGTTGCGACATGGCATAAGTTTTCAGAGAAACGCGCCTGAACCAGATTCCTCCGGTGGTTGTCCATGCAGGAAGCATGAAATCGCTCTCAAGAAGAAAAATATACGC
>CAZPCO010000568.1:0-2373 GCA_964585025.1 uncultured bacterium
TCATTATGAGCGAATCAGCCGGGTCGCTGATACGTGAGGCGGCTCCGCCGAACCGTTGATGGTTTTGTTGCCCGGGCCAGCATGAATATGACCATGCCGGCCCGGTTTTTTTATTAATGAAATCCGATTCAATGCCGATAACTGCTTAAATATTGATTGCATTCTGGATTAATGACGGTTTATCTTATTAGATGACCAGATTTTGAAAAGGAACGGTGATTATGATCCCCGGCATGTTGAAAGCCAGTGACCTTGATGAACTTAGAGAAGTAATTGAGAGCGAAAAAGCACTGCAGATGATCGAGAGGGATGTTTATTGGCCCAAATGGGATTCCCCCTGGTGGTATATGCTGCTCCTCGAAGAAACATCCAGACTTCATGAAATACCGGTGCCGGTTTTCAAAGAGCTTCTCACCTGCGCTGACCGCCAGTTTCTGAAGGTGTTCCCGGTTCGCGAAGAGGATGTCGATGGCCCGGTTAATGCTCAAACCGAAGTCATGTGTTTCTGCTTTTTCGGCAGTCTGATGAAAATTGCTTCAAAACTGGATTTTGACGTGTTTGCTCACGTTCCCTGGGCAAAAGACTGGGTTCATCGCTATCAACTGCCAGACGGCGGCTACAATTGTGACGAAAGCGTCTATACCGGCAGTGGCAAAAGTTCATTGATTTCAACCACGGTTATGCTCGAGGGTATGATCGAATATTCGCGTTTTACGCAACAGTCTGAACTGTTTGCCGCCAATATGCAGAAAGCCGTCAGTTACCTGCTCAAACATCAGATTTTTCTTTCCTCGCGTGGTCAGGAAATCGAAGGCGCTGAATGGAATAAAGTTATCTTTCCGCGTTTCTACGAATTTGATTTTTCGCGTGGTCTTGAAGCGGTATTTGATTTTCTGCTTTTGACAGGCAAAAAGGTGCGTGCCATTGCCATAGAAAAGGCTCTGGCCCTTCTTGAAAAGAAAATTGCTGCGCGGTTAGCTCATTCTGAGAAAGCCTGGCTCAGCCAGGAAAAAACTGTTTCCTACTACATTGAAAAGCCGATTCTTTTCAAGGATATGGCAAACGTGCCGCTGGTGATGAAAAAGCTCAATGGCAGCGCTGATAACGAATTTGTCCCTGCCATGCTGGCTCGGGTAGCGAAAAAGCACGAAGAAGCAAAATTGCGCGGCCTCATAGTTCCGTAAGATTAGCAAATGATGCAATAAGGAGAACTGCCCCGATCGGGGCAGTTCTTTTTTTCGCAAAAAGCAGGATTTCTGCCTTTGCAGGCTAAGCCTAGCAGGTAAGATTACTTGTTGACCTGGAAAGTTTTATCGCCCTTTTCGAAGAAGTTGACAATCTGTTTAACTGCTGCGACGCCGGCGTTAACATTGGCTTCCTCGGTCTGAGCGCCACATTTTTTGGCGGTACAGTAGACGCGATCGCCGTATTCCTTTTCCAGTTCGGCGCAGCAGTCAGGGGCCACGTCAGCGACATAGCGGAAATCCTTGCGGCCTGCAAGTATCTTTTTGAGGTCTTCTTCATTGATGACTTCCTTGCGGGCGGTATTGATGAGAACTGCGCCCTTGGGCATGCGATTCATCAGGTCGAAATTGATCGACTTTTTGGTGGCATCGGTAGCCGGAATATGCAGTGAGACGAATTCACAGGTGCTATAAAGTTTGTCGATCTTTTCGACGTATTTTACGCCTTCCTTTTCCATGGCGTCTCTGGTGACGAAAGGATCGAAGGCATAAACATCCATGCCAAAACCATGGGCGATTTTTGCCAGAGCGCGACCGACTGCACCGAAGGCATGCAGGCCGAGTTTTTTGCCCTTGAGTTCACTGCCGGATTTGCCGTTGAATTTGCAGCGGCAGATGTAGATCATCAGACCGATGGCAAGTTCTGCAACCGCATTCGAGTTCTGCCCGGGGGTGTTCATTGCTACGATCTTGCGGGCGGTGGCAGCGGCGAGGTCGATATTATCATAACCAGCGCCGGCTCTGACGATGATCTGCAGTTTTTCTGCCGCATCGATAATTTCTTTGGAAGCGATGTCACTGCGAATAATCAATGCTTCAGCATCTTTTACCGCGGCTTTGAACTGGGCGACTTCGGTGTATTTTTCGAGAAATTCCATTCTGTATTCGGCTTTTCCCTTGATGACGTCTCTCATCAGGGCGGTAGCTTCAGAAGCGAACGGTTTGTCAGTTGCAACAAGTATCTTTTTAGACATTGGCTTTTCCTTTTCTTGATGGTTGAAAGAAACCCGCGATTCATCAGATGAATCGCAGGATAGCGGGTTCAGGAGTTTTCCTTGTCGAATTTTTTGATGAAGTCGGCAAGCTTCTGGCAACCTTCGATCGGCATGGCATTATAGATGGAAGCGCG
>CAZPCO010000569.1:0-2366 GCA_964585025.1 uncultured bacterium
AAAAATAAGAAACTGCCGGTAAATACTTCGGTAAAAATTTCTACCTGATTGCCAATCTGAAAGGATATCTATGAGAATTTCGTTTCATGGTGCTGCGGGTTGTGTGACCGGTTCAAACCATCTTGTTGAAACGTCTGATTGCAGATTTCTTGTCGATTGCGGCATGTTTCAGGGAAATAAAACCCTCAAAGAAAACAATTACAGCAAGTTTGCCTATGATCCGGCAACGATTGATTTTGTGCTGGTCACGCATGCACATATAGATCATACCGGTCTGCTGCCCAAACTGGTTAAACATGGTTTCAAAGGTCCAATTTATGCGACCGAACCGACTGTCGATCTTCTCAGGCATCTGCTGCCTGATTCGGCCCATATTCAGGAAATCGAAGTTCTTCAGAAGAACCGCCGCGGTGAACGCAAGGGACAGGCTATAATCGAGCCGATATACAAAGAAGAAGATGCTCAGAATGCCATTAAACTGCTCTAAGGGCTGAATAATTACACCAGTTTTTCACCAGCCAAAGGCTGCCGGGTTACCTATCATAATGCCGGGCATGTGCTGGGTTCGGCTTTTATTGAAATTGAACTTGAAGAAGCAGGTCAGAAGAGAAAAATCGTTTTTTCAGGTGATCTCGGCGAAGACGATCATCCGATAGTCAATGATCCTGACCGTTTTAAATCAGCTGATTTCCTGGTTGTTGAATCAACCTACGGAAATCGCAACCGTGACAAAGTTTCCAAAGAAGACCGACTGGCCCGACTTGCTGAAGTTTTTCGTGAAGCTGAAAAGCGTGGCGGCAAAATAATAATTCCGGCATTCGCTCTTGAACGCACTCAGGACATGCTTCATGACATTCTGATTCTGAAAGAACGGGGTGCCATTTCCAGAATTCCAGTTGTTGTCGATTCACCGCTGGCAAAAGAAATAACTCAGGTCTTTGTAAAATACCCGGAATGTTACGATGAAGATGCCCGTCAGGTGATGAAAAAGATGGGTAATCTATTTGATCATCCTGATTTTCGTTTTACCAGCGGCGTTGAGGAATCAAAAGCTCTGAATGAACAGAACAATCTTGTAATCATGTCAGCAAGCGGCATGTGTGACGCCGGCCGCATCAAGCATCACCTGAAGCATAACCTCTGGAACCCGGCAAATACAGTGATTTTCGTTGGTTATCAGGCCGAGGGCACCCTGGGGCGCCTGCTGATCGATGGCGAAAAAACCGTGCGCATTCATGGCGAAGAAGTTACGGTCAATGCCTGCATCGAACAGATTTATGGTTATAGCGGTCATGCTGATCAGAATGGCCTGTTGAACTGGCTGTCTGCTGTCGATGAAGTTCGCCGGCAGGTATTTGTCGTTCATGGCGAGCCTGAGTCAGCCGATGAATTTGCCTTATTGCTGAATCAGAAACGCAATTTCAACGCTATCGCTCCCCGCATGGGTGAAGCGTTCGATCTGCTTGCAGTAACCGAAGCAGCCCCGGCCAGACCTGCTCAGGTTGCCAAAGTTGCCGAAGCCCGTGCGACTGTGCCGTCTCGCGATTCTTACAACCTGTATGCTGATTTGATGCTGAAACTTGCTGATTTTATGCGCAGCTGTCGTAATGAAGAAGAACGCCGCGATAAAATTGCCGGTATTCTGGCCCGACTATAATTTTTTTCCGACGCTGTAATTCCCGATAAATGAGGTTGAAATGACCCGTTGGTGCAAAAAGAACACCGGCTTCAGCCTCATCGAAATGGTCATGGTTGTTGCCATTCTGCTGGCAGTTTCTTATTTTGCAGTACCTGCTTCAGAAATCGTTGCTGTCAAAGCACGCGAAAAGCTTTTACGCGAAAGGCTTTTTGACATCAGGCGGGCAATTGATGCATATGTAGTAGCACGCGCCAGTGACGGCAACAGCCCATATCCTCCCAGTCTGATCAGCTTGACGCAACCGATGACCAGCCCGGTTAAACCTGGCGCCGGGGTTAATTCCGGGCCGTTTCTCAGCGAAGCGTCTCTTGGCAATCCATTCCGTGGGGATGCCTTCTTCTGGGATATCAGGCGTGACGATGGCACCTGGCTGATGAATCAATCAGATCCGGCAGCAGTTACCGGGGTTTTTGACCTAAGATTTCCTGTTGGGGGAGTAGATGGCTGGAAGAAGGCAATCGATGAATCAAATTATTCGGATTGGTAAAAAAAAGGGCTTCACTCTGCTCGAACTGCTTCTGGTGATCGGAATCATAGCAGCGCTGACCGGCCTCGCGGTGCCATATTACCAGGACTACGTCGGTCAGAGCAAAAACTCTATCATGCGCGCCAATCTGCATACCCTGAAGAAAGCTCTGATGGAATATAAGGCCGATGTCGGTTCATA
>CAZPCO010000570.1:0-2354 GCA_964585025.1 uncultured bacterium
TGCTGCTTGACAAGCCTGATCTGATCAGAGCTTTCCTGCTCTGGGCTGACTGCATGAATCTGGCAGGTAAAGCCACAGAAGCCGAAGTTGAAATTTTGAAACGTCTGGCGGCACCTGATGTCGACGAACTGGTCAAACGCCAGCTCAATGCAAAACTTGAAGTTCTGCGCATGCAGAATTTTCTCAACCAGAAAGATGCGCCGGTTGCCAGTGAAAGCAACACTGATGATCCCAGCATTCCAGAACGGGATCTCTCACCGGTAGAGCTCACAGAGGAGGAAATGAACCAGCTCTGAAACAAAACCAGCAAAGCCGATCAAATCGATAACCCTGGGAATTATAAGTTCATAAGCGACGAAGGAGACAATATGCTGATCGAAATCTTTACCAATGGCAAAGTGATGATTGACGGGCAGGATGCCGGAAAACACTATAAAGCGGAAGATGCTCTGTATGACTATCTTGTCAATCCGGAAGGCTTTGTGACTGCAAAAACCAACGGCCGTAAGAATAAAACTGCCTGAAGAACTGATTACTAAAACCTGCAAGCCGTGTGCTATCGCACACGGCTTGCGGATTTTAGGCGGTCAAGAAGAACCAATCTTCAACGCTCTAAGGAAAACTATTTTTTTCCAGACTGATCATCGTCGTCGGGAAATTCATCAGAGGGAACTTCTTCGCCTAGTTTGCGAAGAATATACTTGTATAGGAGTTCCCAGCTTTCGCTGTCTTTCACAAGACCGCGAACGCGGGTGAACAATTCATGAGCTTCTGCCTGCCGGCCGGTCTTTTCGAGGAGTTCGCCCTTGGTGCAGATGGCGGGCGGATAATTCGGTTCAGCTTCGAGCACCTTTTCAATCTCACGCAGGCTTTCTTCATAACGGCCGAGCTGCAAAAGAGCATCACAGTAATTATTGCGCGCCTTTGAATCATTGGGGCGGTGCTGCAGAGTTATTTCCCACTCTGAGGCGGCAACTACATAATCACCACTGTCATAACTGCTGTTGGCAAGATTGTAATGAAAATCAGGCTCTTCAGGATCGAGTCTGACGGCTTCTTTGAATTCGAGAATTGCTTCAGCAAACTGATTGGTATTATGGTATGAAAGCCCAAGATAATTATGGGTATCAGCCGCATCAGGGTTGATTCTGGCGGCTTCTTTCAAAGCCTTGATGGCTTCACGCATAAAACCCTTCTGAAAATGGTGGTAGCCAATATTGAAATAAGCGTGATCGAAATCGGGCTTGATCTTGATCGCTTCATGCCAATAATGGATAGCCTTTTCGAACTGCTCCATCTTGTAATAAGTGTTTCCAAGATTGTATAAAGCCTTGTAATAATCCGGCTTGATATCAAGGGCAGCCAGATATTGTTCGATAGCCAGTTCATACTGGTCGTTACGGAAATACTGGTTCCCAAGTTCCTTGAGCAGCTCGGGATTTTTCGGATCAGCTTTCACCTTCTCCAAGAATTGTTCGATTGTTTTGTCCATTATTCATTCCAGACTAGTTTGATTTCTTTCCCGGGCGGGAACGGGCAAAGGATTTTATACAGGCCATATGATTTTACTTGTGCATAAAACTCCCGAACAGTTATTCTAAACCAAACAAAATTTCTGTGCAAGGGTGAAAGTCTAATTATGAGCTTTTTATCAGGCGATTCATTCAACCGACCGAGGATCAGATTTTTTTATCTCCTGATGCTGTTGTCAGGGTTTATCTTACTGGCGGCACAGCATTCGCATGCCGAGATGCTCCTGAAAATATGGGATTTTCCCCGCTGGCTCGAACCAGGGCAAACAACAGATCGATTCACCTGGATAAACAGAAAGATTGCCGATTTTGAAAAGCAGAACCCCGGCGTTCGCGTCGAACTGACCAAACTGACCTGGCAGCGCGGGCATGAAAAGCTGAAGATTGCCGCCATCAGCGGCAATAATCCGGACATTGCTCCTGGAACCGTTCCCCTGTTGTTCATTCGCGAAAATCTTATCGAGCCGATCGATGCGTATATTGAACGCGCCGATCTCGACGACTTTTTTCCCGGGGCTCTGCAGGCTTTCAGAGTAAAAGGGCAGATCTACGGCTGGCCGTGGTATATGGGTGGGCAACTTCTGTATCTCAACACCGACATGTTTGCGTCTGCCGGTGTTGAACTACCGGCAGAAGGACGCTGGACGACAGAAGAATTCACGGCCAAAATGCAACAGCTAAGAAAGTATCTCGGGAACCAGCCTGGAAATTATCCGCTGGGAGTATATTTCCAGAAGGATGAAACGGCCAATCTGCCGCTCGTCATGGCATTTGGCGGTCGAATAATAAACGACAAAGGGGTATTCAGTGCTGATTCCAAAG
>CAZPCO010000571.1:0-2345 GCA_964585025.1 uncultured bacterium
TGGACAAATTGTATCTGAAACATTCTTATAAAATAGCAAACCCGATTTCAAAAGCACTTTTTTTGCGGTTCATATCTGAGAACGCAGATAAAATAGAAGGCTCTGCCTTCAGAACAAGGCAGAGCCAGATTGCGGCAGAGAGGGCGAAAAATCAGGCCTCGATGTCGAACAATGAAGAAGCACCCTGATTTGAATACGATGCAAAGTTTGCATACTGGTTCATTGCCCGCATGAACTTGATTGCCATATCGTTACCAGCATCCAAAGCGACGTCAGACGACGATTCTTCAGAATACTCATTCGCATACTCTTCGATCAGTTTCAGGAAGTCGAGCTTCTGGCTTTCGCTGCCATCCGTAGATGTCGAGGCGGTTTCTTCCTTTTCCTGGGCCGCCATCATCTCATCGATTGAAACCTTTCCATCCTGGTCGGTGTCAAGAGATTCGAAGTTGGAAATCATATCGCTGAGCTGCTCAGGAACCTCGATTCCTTCTGATTCCATATTGCTCTGTATCTGAAGAAGCTCGTCCTTGCTGATGCTTTCCGGCATTCCACCTGCGCCACCCATTGCTGACTGACCGAGTTCACTGGCCATGCTTGGCGGCGGACCGGGAGGCGGCCCTGGGGGTGGACCGCCAGGTCTGCTGCCCTGCTGCGGGCCGCCTTCCGGCATGCCGTTCTCGCTGGCGTAGCTCTTAAGCTCATCGATGCTGATGCCATCCTGGTTGGTATCGATTTCATCGAACGCGGCGAGTAGTGTGTCGAACGGGTTGGTTGACTGTGTCTGTTCCTTAGTCTGTGTGGTTCCCTGCTGCATGGCCTGCAGATCAGTCTTCTGCAGGTTTACCTTTCCGGAGCGAAACTGCTGCATCTGTGTCCATACAGAGTTTCCGGATACACTGCTGATGCTCATAAAGCCTCCTGATAGCTGCAATTCAATTCTTGACTGCACCCGATGGGTGATTTTCCTCCTTAATACAAATTTCGACTGAAATGCTGGATTTATCGCATTAAGTAGTCTTAACGAGCATTAAGAAGTGTAAAGATGATTGCCTGATCCGCTGTCAGTCAGGGGTGTATTTCAGGCCGGTATTCCAGTTTCGCGGGGAATGGCGGTAATTATTTATCGCATTGAAGAATTCAGAGTAGACGACATCGTAGAATTCCATGGAACCTGCGCCTCTGGTTTTGTCATTTTCAGGTTTTGTACCGCCAGACCTGCCGGTCTGCTGGCTCAATTGCAGCGAAACGTTCCAGAACCAGCTGTCACAGCCATCGGGGCCGGTAACTTTCACTGGAGTAATGCGGAAAAAGCTGACCCGCTCACTGAGCATACTGGTCTTTGTCGGGTCAGAGCCCTGAGTAGTTTCGCGCACCAGTTTGAGCAGGCCGGATTCTTTGACAGCTTCGAGACGGTATTTAACGCTGAGCAGAGGTCTGAGAAGATATTCAGGGGCCGGCAGACCGCTTTTGGCGAAGTCCGGTTCGTATCTGAAACGCAGCATATTGAATTCAGCACCTTCTAATCCACGCGTCTGTGAAAAATCAACCTGCAACAGATCGTTGAAAGACAGCGAGAAAGCGCCGTGATATGGTATGCAGGCATGTTTGAGGTCATCACGAATCTGGGCGAGAACCTTGCGGCCTTCGGCAAGCATGTCGAGATTCACCACTCCTGATAATGATGACTGAACGCCGCCTCTATACAGAGTAAATGCCGAGATGCTGATTACGGCAGACAACGCGAGGGTAATTATCAGTTCCAGCAGGGTGAAGGCTTTTTTCATGGCCGCTCCATCAGGAAGGCAGAACAGCTGATCTCGTTATCTTCATGAGAATTGTTCGGCAGTCTGGCGCTAACTTTGAGAAGAATGCCGTTGATGCCGTCTTTTTCCAGCAGCTGCATGGTGATTTTCCGTTCGAACAGCCTGCAGGCATCCGGTCTTTCAATGCCGGTACTTTGACTGGAAGGCGTCACGGTCTGCCACTCGTTGAGTCGGTAATCCGCTATATACTGATCGTGACAATCAGAAAGACGGTTGTAGCCTATACTGCGGAATATTTCGATGACTTCGGTGCAAATCTGTTCGCCGAGCAGCTTGTGCCAGGCATTCATACTGCTTCGATTTGAAGCAGAAATCATGAAGAATACCGAACCGCTGACCAGCCCGAGAATGAGTATGGCCAGCAGGATTTCCGGCAGCAGAAAACCATTTTGTTCTGATTTCATGATTTTTCACCGCTGCCAAGGTAGTTTACCCAGCGGGAAACACTTATCTGAAATGTCTTTTCCGGGTCTGAGAGCATGCGGTCATAGACGATTGTATGCTTTCCTGGGCTCCAGT
>CAZPCO010000572.1:0-1478 GCA_964585025.1 uncultured bacterium
TAAATTCGCGGTAGAACGTTGACCAGACAGGGAGATAAACATGTCAGTAAGCGAAATCAAAACCAGAATTTACCAGGATGTGCGGGCTGACTCACCGGCAACAAAGTCAGAAGGCGGCAGTTTCGATTCAGTTATCGATGCTGCGGTTCAGAAAAGGCAATGCCCGGCATGCCGGCCATGTTACCGCCTGACTCAGCCAGAAACTGCGGAGACCTCAGTTCAGACAGCATCTGAATCTGTGATTCCGGATGCGGGTGCAGAAGCAGCAGCAACAGATGCAGCCGCGGATACAGCAGGTGATACCGCAGCGGTCGATTCGATAGAAGCGGCGGCGGCGACGGAAACGGCAGAAAAATCTGAGTCAGCAGCTAAGGCCGGTGAATCCCTTTCTGTCGATGAACAGAACGAAGGCAACCGTTCGGCTATGTATCGATTTACCATGTTTGTCAGGATCAGCGGTGATTTCGGGAGTCTGCAGCAAAGCCTGATCGATAACTTTAAGGAAGCAACCGTCAGCTATGTCAATGCTCTGAAAGGTCAGAGCGAGCATGGCGTCGAAGCTCTCGACGGCTATCTGAACAAAGCGGAAACTTCTGCTGCCCAGGGCATGGAGTCTGCAAGATCATTCATTGACGAGATTCTCAGCGCTGCCCAGACCGGTCTTAAGGTGATCACTTCGACTCTGAAGAGTTCGGCCTGGATGTCGGGTATGAATCTGAACGGATCGTCATCATTGAGTTCTATGTTCAGTTCATCTTCATCAGACTCTTCATCCTTGTTTTCGACCTCATCAGACATGGACCTGGCCAGGTTGCTGCTGCAGTCGGCGCTTGAGAGCTCTGAAAAGGCAACGGGCGATGCGACGGCAGAAATGGTGGATTACGGTTCCGGCTACAAGCTTGCAATGCTCAAGGGGCAGGAACTGACCAGGGTCGATGCAGCAGGCAATTCGAAAGAAGAAGAAGCCGGACTGGAAGTCACCAGGGCGAGTAAGGCCATAGAACAGCGTAACTATCTTTTTGAAAGATTTCTTCAGCTCATAGACAGCATGTCATCGTCGATAGACGGCGGTACACAGGTTGTCAGGGCCGGGTTCTCGTTCGCGATTGATAACGGAATAATAGCTGACTACAGGGAAGTGGGAAAAGCAGTTGGGGCCATGAACGTTAGCGAAAACAGTTCATCGTCAGACAAGACAGAACCGGCTGATGCAGCAGAAGAAATCATTGCATAAATAAAGAGATACATTGTAAGGGAATTAGGGCGCAAACCTGATATAGGCTGCCTCATGAGGAGGCAGCCTCTTGTTGTACTCTGAATCTGAGGCATATACGGTGAATTTCTGATTGTTTTGAGCAGTCGGGCAAGATAAAATTGATCAGAAATGGGGGATACGATGCAGGAAAATTTCGATCGCTTCAGAGAGCTTTATGATCAGCGTTGGGGTTTGAACAAAGGTGATGGGCCCGAGAAAGAGA
>CAZPCO010000572.1:1488-2339 GCA_964585025.1 uncultured bacterium
GACGAAAGAGCCGGGGATTTTGCTGCGAAGGCGCATTCAGAAAGCGCTCGTGCCGAAGCTGTGGAGTTGTTGAATCGCTATCAGTGGAGTCAGAAGGAAACCGTTCTCGACGTTGCCGCCGGCCCCGGGACTTTCGCTATTCCGCTCGCCAAAATGGTCAGGCAGGTTACTGTCACCGATTTTTCAGCCGGCATGCTGGATCAGTTGCTGAAACGGGCTGTAACAGAAAATGTGAACAATCTCGAGGTGATTCGAGGCCGCTGGCTGGAGATCGATCCGCCAGGGGTTTTCGACACAGTTCTATGTTTGAACAGCCTTGGAGTCATTGCTACCGATAAAGATCATCAGCCGCAGCTGATAAATGCTCTCGACCGCTTGCGCGATGCCTGTGGCCGCCGACTGATTCTGCTCATACCCCATGCCGATTCTCATCTCGATGTGAAGATGCGAAAATTGCTTGGGGTCGAGGAAGTGGCGAACGAACGGCGTCGAATCGCGATTCTATATTATGCCATGGTTGACCGTGGCATGCTGCCGAGCCTGGAAATTCTGCACCGGCCCTTTGCCTCAAACTTTTTAAAAAGGATTGGACGCGGCACCGCTGTCGGAATGGCAACTGGTCTGATCGTAACCACGTTTCGCAAAATCATCGACGATACGCTGCAAGGACTCAATGTTATCTATCCTTATATGCGAACTCATTATCTGATGCTGGGCGTCTATCTGATCGGTACGCTTATTTTATGGCTGATAATGGCGCGTCTGTTGAAAAATCATCTGTTTGACATCGTTGGTTCGGGAGTACCGCAAGTTGAAGACGTTTTACATGATGAACATTGGATGTCTTGGTG
>CAZPCO010000573.1:0-2329 GCA_964585025.1 uncultured bacterium
CTTTGATCTTGCTGTGATCACCGCGATAATTCGAGCGGATTCTGAAGTTGTTTCTCAGAAAATCGAATTCTTCTAGGCGACCGATAGCAAGCATGTTCTGATGTTCATCGAGCAAAGCGATCATCAAGCCCTTTTCCTGGCCGGCAAAGAAGATTCTCTGCATGCCCAGGTCTTTTGGCCAGCTTTTCATCATTTCTGGAAGCAGCGGGCCCGAAGTGAAAATCAGAGTTCCTTCCCAGCCAGAGAGGCGTTCGGCATAAAGAGTGCCTTCAAGTTCGATCTTGGTGCCGGTAAGAAAGTAACTGCGATCGGTGGTAACCTGTTTGAAGGGTATTTCGAAAACCTTCGAATGAGCAAAATACCTGCGGCTTACGAGTTCGCGAAGTTCTTTGCGGTCCATTTGACTGGTCGAGGATGCTTTTTTTGAAACTGGCAGTCTGACGATCATGCTGGCCGGCAGATGCCTGACCAGATGCTCAAGCTCGGTTCCGCGCTGCATCAGAACAACCTTGTCCGGTTTAACGATGTCGAGTTTTGCTTTCTTTATCGCCCGGCCGCCGTCTCCCTGAACCCAACCGGTTGTATCGATGATAAGAGCGTCAGCATCTTTTTCAGCTTTGTGAAGCATATCGACGAGCCCGGTCAGAGCGGGAACAAAATGCAGGCCCGGGGAATGCGCGCCAAGCAGATACATATGTGTCGGTTCAAGTTCGGTCAGAAAAATCGCCGGTTTCTTCAGAACCAGCATACCAAAGGTTCCTGGAGCGCCGATATCTGACTGACCGGTATCGCAGTCGAGAATAGCCGTTTTGCCGACTTTTTCGAGCAGACGGTTTGCCAGATAAGTGCTGAAAAAGGTTTTGCCGGTATCAACTTCACCGAGAACGATAACCTTGTATAAAGAACCCTTGACCTTTTCTGAGGCAATGCGGTTTGCGAGCTCATCCCATTCGGCGGGAATAGAGCTGCATTCCATTTTGGTAATCGCCTCAGGCTGGGCGGTAATATCGACAACTGCATCTTCAATACCAAGCATCGGAATTTTCTTTCCGACCGGAACATCGATCTTTTCACCGGCAGCTACTCCGGCACCGATTACTTCGATAACGCCACCTGAAACCGTCACGGTTGCCGGGCCATTCAACAGGTAGAATTCATCTTTTCTGATATGCTGCTGCATGTATTATTTCTGCTCCTTGTCGAATACCAGCGATGGCCACATTTCTTTGAGAACGTTATTGTTGATGACAGTGGCACGTTGAATTTCGCGCATCCCCAGATCGAGCTCGTCTTCTGCGGTCAGAAGTTTAACTGCTTTCAGGGCAATTCCATCACTGTCTTTGCTGGTGATAGTTCCACAGAGGCAGTCATCACCGCTCTTTATGAAGACACGCTGTCCGACTTCCAGTTCTTCGGGTTTGACATTTTTGGAAACACCCCCGACGCACATGTTGACGATACCAGGGTAAAGAGGTACTTCGTCATACAGCTTCACCAGCTGGGCAACCAGTTCTCTGACAAGCATTGGATCCTTTTCATCTTCGACGATGCGTTTCAGATACTTGATCAGAGATGGAAAATCGGTTTCTTTGAATGACATCAGGGTTTCCTTATTTCTTCAGATATTCAAGGCCAAGCTTTTCGGCACGGGCCTGCTGAGTTTCATCAAGCTTTGCAGTGCCGGCCAGATGGTCGAGCTGCTGCATTTCACTTAGTATTTCCGTGGCGCGGGTCAAAACATTCAGGAAGGTAACTTTGTCAGTTCTGAAGGTACATTCAGCAGCCTTCGGATGTCCACCACCACTGATTTTATCTTTGTAATCAGCATAGCGCTTCTGCATCGAATCCTGCATTTCACCGCAGAACTTGCCGGAGTGCACCCGGTCACCTGATCCACGTACCGAAACATGGGTATAGTCATTACTTACGGCACTGACCATAATTATCTGCGCCAGCTTATCGCCGGCATTCATCTTGAGTTCGAACAGTTTGATCGAACCGATCATTGGCAGCAAGGGAACCCTGGGGCCGACGAAAAGATAAATTGAAGTATCCTGAAGTTTGAGAATTCGTGCTGATGAATCGAGCATCTTGTTGGCGCTTTCCCAGTCCTGAAGGAAATAGCCGAAGATTTTTTTCAGCAAACCCTGCTGGGGCTGAGGCAGAAGATTCACAAATTCATCGAGCGACTTGATTTCCCTGACCTTCGACATCTTGTCGGCAATGCCTTCCAGTGCGGTGGCGATGCATTCGGCATGATTGACATTCTTGAGTGCCGGTTCACGGTCGTTATAGAAATATGAGAATCCGCCGCCGCCGGTGGCATGCA
>CAZPCO010000574.1:0-2324 GCA_964585025.1 uncultured bacterium
AAGACCCTGCCGCAGTGAAAACAGCGGCACAAGGGCCGCGCCGGTTTTAAGGCTCCAGTTAGCCGGCCCGGCAGGCATACTAACCCAGTGGCCGAGGAAATCGAGATAGACACCGTTATTAGCGCCATCCTGGTCGGCAATCATGCCGAGCAGTTCGCCTGATTTCAAAGCCTTTAGCGCCTTTATGCCGCCACGGTCACGGTCGTGCAGTCTGATTCTGGAGAAACTGCGAAAATGATCGAGGAGCCCGCCGATTTCATCCTCTTTCTGCGATAGAAAAAATGAATTGATAGGGTAGCCGGCATGAGCAATCGCGGCACCGAGGACTTCCCAGTTACCGATGTGAGGCAAGGCCAGAATTGCTCCCCTGCCCTTTTTTACGGCGTCATCCAGAGCGGCGCGATTATTGAAAATAACCATTTCGGACAATTTCTCGGCTGAAAGCGTGGGAAATCGCAGTAGTTCACAGGCCACCAGAGAAAAATGCACGAAGCTGCACCTGACAATACTGCCAATACTGGCCGGTGGCGGCCGACGCAGACGAAAATAAACACGGTCAAGACAACTTTCGAGTCTGAGGCGTTCCTGGCGACAGGCCAGCCAGGCTGCAATACCGGTACTGACGGCGAGAGAAGCCGCGGGCCGTTCGGGAAGACGGCAGAAAATTTCCGAGAAAAGCAGAACTGTCTTTTTGAGCATCTGCATTGCAGACATTGTCATTTTCCGGCGTCTGGAACGCGCAGCAGTTTATCTACCATTTCAGCAACCCGCTCGTGGGCACCGGGCTCACCCAGGTGCGAAATGACTTCAGCGAAGTCCTTTTTCTGCTGTTCATATTTTTCCGGCGATTCCAGCAGCTCAAATGCTTTTGCAGCGAGATTTTCGGGGGTAAGATCGTGTTGAATAAGTTCGGGGACAGCCATTCTTCCGATAATAATATTCGGAAGTCCGATAAATCTTGGCAGCTGATAGAACAGTCGCGCCTGAATTTCTGTGAAAACTGAAACCTTGTAGCAGATGACCATGGGCGTACCCACATAGGTAGCTTCAAGTGTTGCAGTGCCGGAGCAGATGAGAAGAATTCTGGCCAGTTTCATCAGATCATAGATTTTGCCCTCAGCGAGAGTAACCGGAATGCCGCTGGCTTTGAGCTGTTCACGCAGTGCCGATTTCTGGACACCGAAGACTTCAGAGCCTTCAGTGGCGATAACCGGCACGACGAACTGGCAGTCGGGGTAACGGCGGTGAATAATTTTGCCGGCCTCGAGCATGATCGGCAGCAACTGCCCCAGTTCGCTGCGTCTGGAGCCAGGGCAAAGACCAATAACTGGCTTATCTGGTTTCAAACCGTATTTCAGACAGGTTTCTTCAGCAGTCATAACTGGCTTGGCATGGTCAAGAAGCGGGTGCCCGACAAATTCGACATTAGCGCCGGCTGCCTTGTAAATTTCGTAAGTGGAAGCGAAATTGGCGGCGACCCGGGTGATACTGCCGGCTGCATCGGTGACACTGGCCGGGTCGGTGGCAAACTTGCTGGGCGGGAAATAATAGAGAGTCGGAATTCCCAGTTTGGAGGCTGCGTGAACCAGGCGCATGTTGAAACCCGGATAATCTACCAGCAACACCAGGTCTGGCCGCTGTTCGATGAGAAATCTGCGGAGGCGGTAGAGAACGAGAAACAGATGCGGCGCCTGTTTGATCGCTTCGAAAAAACCGATGGCTGCCCAGTTGGTGCTGTCACAGAGCATGGTCACGTCGCGCTGTCTGGTTTGAATTCCTCCGACAGCAAAGATCTCGTAATCGCCGTTCTTCTTGAGAACATCGATCAACGAGGCCGCATAAAAGTCACCGGATGTTTCACCGGCAACGATAAGCAGTTTTTTTCTTTCGACGGACAGAGATTTCACGTTTTTATCCATTATTGAGATAGATTTCAGCCTGCCTGTTACTTTCGAAGAGTGCAGACTTCATCATTTCACAACCTTCTTCAATACTGACTTCAGGATTGATCACAAACGGATTACCGGTATGCATGACAACCCGGCTGAATGGCAGCGGAATCTTTGTTTGATCCCAGCTTTTGAGGGTCAGACAATGTGAAAATGCTGCTCCAACGGGCAATATGTAACCACCCGTTTTTTGTGCAATCATGACCATTCCTGGTTTCACCTCATGTCTTGGGCCACGCGGTCCATCGACCGTCATTGCGCCATTGCCGCCATTTTTTATCAGTCTGATCATTTCCAGCAACCCCCGCATACCGCCACGAGAAGAAGAACCTCTAACTGACCGGTATTGCAGATGTTCGAGAACTTTGACCATCA
>CAZPCO010000575.1:0-2322 GCA_964585025.1 uncultured bacterium
TTTACTCCAACTTTTTCGAAAGCAACTTTCATCTTGTTGATACCATCTTCAGTGGTTCCAATTTCGATTACTTCACCTGTGTCGTCCCAGACTTTGTGGTAAACCATGTCTCCCTTGGCAAAGATTTCAGTTACTGAATACTCTTTGGCCTCACCGGACGCAGGTCTCACCTTCTTCTTGCTGCTGCTGGCCACGACTTCTTCGCTTACTGCACCAGCTTTTTTAATTGTTTTTGCACGTGCCATTCGTTGTCCTCCCTTCCAGGAAGTTGGGATTATAGAATAGCACACCCCATCCACCTTTGTCAAACAGATGAAATCTTGTCTTAAAACCTGGCGACACAATTTGACACATTTTGTACCGGACCGTATAATTAAGAATGCGTCGATCCGGTTATTGGAGGAAAAGTGTGCATTATAAGAGTATAACCACCTCAATCGCTTTTATTATTCTGCTTGCTCTTTCGGCAGCTCTTCCAGCACGTGCGGCAGCCAGTGAACCAGTCGAAAAAGAATGGACCTTCATGATTTTCATGGCTGCCGACAACAACCTCGAAGCAGCTACTTCGGTAGATATCAATGAAATCGAGCAGTATGGCTCGACCGACAAAGTCAATTTCCTTGCTCAGATCGACCGCAACGGTGGTTTTTCCAACAATTCCGAATTAAAATGGTCGGGTGCCAGGCGTTTTTATGTCACAAAAGATAAAAACACAAACAAGATGTCTTCAAAATCGCTCGAAGATCTTGGCGATGTCGACATGGCCGATCCTGCTGCCCTTACCGATTTTGTAACCTGGGCCAAGGAAAATTACCCGGCTCGCAGATATGCCCTCATCCTCTGGAACCATGGCACCGGCTGGAAAGAAATTCAGCCCAGCGTCATGGATGCAGATGTCGGTGAAATCGGCATTTCAGCAGGCCTTGCCAATGCCATCGAAAACATTTCCTATAACATTTCCTATGACGATACCTCTAAAACTTCCATGAGTATTCCCATACTTGGCGAAACACTTGCCAGAATCAAGGGGATTCTCGGCAAACCTCTCGATCTTCTCGGCTTCGATGCCTGTCTGATGCAGATGGTAGAAGTCTCCTGGACAGCCGGCCCCTACGCGTTATGCCAGATCGGGTCACCCGACCAGGAACCAGAAAGAGGCTGGCCATACGACCTCATAGCCGGCGAACTGGTTAAAAAGCCGGAAATCACTCCACTGGCTTTCGGGAAATTCATTGCCGATGTATACAACAAATCATATATGAGCGGAACCCAGGGCAACACAGCCGTGGTTCTCTCAGTCATCGATCTCGAGAAATCCGAAGCATTTCGCGAAGATCTCAACCATTTTTGTAACATCGCCAGACAGAACATCAGCGATATTGACAAATACGAGGCCGCCAGAGATGCCGCCCTCAAATATTCCTATGGTGATTATATAGACCTCGGTGACTTTCTCGACCTTCTGATGAAATCTTCGATCAAAGGCGAAACCCGCAGCGCAGCGGCTCAACTCCTCAAAACCATATCCGGTGAAAAGAAGAGCGGCGGCTATGTCGCCAGAAATGCCAAGAATGGCGATAAGTTTAAATCTTCGCATGGCATTTCCATCTTTTTCCCAACCCGCCAGGGCTTTAAAACCTACAAAGCACGATACCGCGAACACGCGATCGCCCAGGACACCGAGTGGTACAATTTTCTCAGCGAAGTAGCCAATCCGAACATTCCTTATCTCAAGATTGAAGATGTAATTCTCGAAGACAACAACAAAGACGGCCGCATTGCCGCCGGTGAAGAGGTCAAGGTTTTTGCATCATTACGTAATCTTGGCCGAAAACCGCTCGACAAGGTCGAAATCAGTTGTGTGACCGACAGCAAAGTACTAAATAACAACAAGTTCGTCGCTGAACTTACCAAACTGCCAGCACCCGGCAAAACCGAACTGGTACATGCTTTTACCATCAAAGTAAATGAAGATGCGCCGGTTCATTCTGAAATAGAGCTCAACATAAGCCTTTTCAGCGAACTCCTTCCGGTATCATCGATCAAGTCAACTTTTTACATCAAAGAACCATTCTCTTCAACCGGCCATGCTCTTCTCGTTCTTACCGACAATTTTTCGCCGGCCAGCCCGGTTCTTCAGCAGATGATGCAGAACGCCGGCGTCAAATTCGACACCTGGGATCGCATGCTCGACGGAGCTCTGCGCCCGGAAGTATTGAAGCGCTACCTGGAAGGCTGGGTATTCATCGCCGCCCAGGATTCAACTCCCGAACAAAGCTTGAGTGCCGAAGAAATTGAAGCACTAGATCAGTATCTAAAATC
>CAZPCO010000576.1:0-2320 GCA_964585025.1 uncultured bacterium
AATGGCCTGCTTGTCGATTTTTGCCGCAGTGCCGGTGCCTGCGCCATCATCAGAGGTCTGCGCGCCGTTTCCGACTATGAATACGAAATGCAGATGTTTTCGGTCAACAATCAGCTGGCTCCTGATCTTGAGACGGTATTTCTCATGTCGTCACCGAAGTTTTCATTTCTCAGTTCCAGCATCGCCAAGGAAGTTGCCCGCTATGGCGGCGATATAAGCGGCCTGGTGCCCGAAAAGGTTGCCCGTGAAATGCGCGGCAAGTTTGCGGCCAGAGTATAAAAAAGCGGCCCTGCGAATCAGCAGGGCCGCTTTTTTATAGAATTATTTACTCGGATCGTAGAATGGCGACATTTCGCGCAGTTTCTGAATGACCGGCGGAATGACCTTCAGTGCGTAGTCGATTTCTTCTTCAGTGGTGAACTTCGAAAGAGAGAACCGCACCGAGCCATGCGCATATGAGAATGGTGTTTCCATGGCCATGAGAACGTGTGAAGGTTCAAGACTGCCGCTGGTGCAGGCTGAGCCTGAACTTGCAGCGATGCCGGCGGCGCTCAGGTGCAGAAGAATTGCTTCCCCTTCGATGAATTCAAAACCGATATTGCTGGTATTCGGCAGCCGCCAGCGCGGATTGCCATTGATGTGCGTGTGTCTGATTGCTGAACGCAGCCCTTCTTCAAGCTTGTCACGCAGCTTGCGCACCCGGTTGTTTTCTTCGAATATGTCGTTCATCGCTTCTTCGCAGGCTTTGCCAAGAGCGACGACGTAAGGCACGTTTTCGGTACCGGCACGTCGGCCATTTTCCTGATGCCCGCCGATCATGAACGGGTTGATGCGGGTGCCTTTTCTGATGAACAGAGCGCCGATACCTTTGGGGGTGTGGAGCTTATGCCCCGAGAGCGAAAGCAGGTCAGCGGGGATTTTTTTGAGATCGATCGGAATTTTGCCGACTGCCTGCACGGCGTCAGTATGGAAAATTACTCCCTTTTCTTTGGCTATGGCTCCAATTTCGTCGATCGGAAAGAGGGTTCCGGTCTCGTTATTGGCGGCCATAACTGAAAGAATCGCGGTGTCGGGGGTGAGGGCGGCACGCAGTTCGTCGAGATTCAGGTCGCCCTGTTTTGAAACCGGCAGGATGGTTACCCGATAACCCTTTTTCTTTTCAAGAAAACGGTAAACATTGAGAACTGCCGGATGTTCGACTTTGGTTGTTACTATGTGCTTTTTTTCGGGGTTCGCTTCGAGCACGCCCCTGATAGCATGGTTGTCAGATTCGGTGCCGCATGAAGTGAAGACGATCTCTTCAGGTGAGGCATTCAAGAGAGCCGCAACTTTTTCGCGGGCGGCTTTAACGTGCACGGCTACCTGACCGCCAAAATTGTGCATCGAGCTCGGGTTGCCGTAAAGTTCTCCGAAAAAGGGCAGCATGACATCGCGAACGCCGGGCGAAACCATGCAGGTCGCGTTGTTATCGAGATAGACCTGTTTGATTTCGCTCATTATTTAACCTCAACGATGGTAATTTTAGCGTCGACTTCTTTGCGCAGGGTTTCCTGAACAATATTGCGCAGGGTTGCTTTGGCCCCGGCACAATTGGCGCAGGCGCCGCGCAGCTTGACATAGACATCGACACCGTCGACGTCGATGAGTTCGATGTCGCCGCCGTCCTGATGCAGCATCGGAGCAATGCGGGTTTCAATGAGCGCACTTATCTTCTTGATGCGCTGCAGGTTGGTCATTGCCGGTGGTTCTTTTGCTTCAGCTGCTTTGCCGGTTTCTTCGGCAAGAATTCTCTTGATATCAGGCACGCAACCGCCGCAGCCGCCTCCGGCTTTGGTATAGTGGGTGACTTCTTCAACGGTAGTCAGCTTATGTTCTCTGATCTGGTGGCGGATTTTTTCTTCTTCTACCCAGAAGCATTTGCAGATAACTTCAGCTTCCTTATGCTCTTCTACCTTTTCGCCACGGAAATTGGCGACGGCAGCTTCAAGAGCTTCTTTGCCCATTACTGAGCAGTGCATTTTCTGCTCGGGCAAACCGCCGAGAAAGCGGGCGATATCATCGTTCGTCAGCTTCATCGCTTCTTCGACCGAAAGGCCCTTGATCATTTCTGTCAGAGCTGAAGCGCTGGCAATGGCGCTGGCGCAGCCAAAGGTCTGGAACCTGGCATCTTCGATCTTGCCAGTCTGATGGTTGATCTTGAGATAAAGTTTGAGGGCATCACCGCAGGCCAGTGAGCCAACTTCGCCGACTCCGTCCGCGTTATCGATTTTGCCGACGTTGCGTGGGTTGGAAAAGTGATCCATGACTGATTTTGTGTAAT
>CAZPCO010000577.1:0-2299 GCA_964585025.1 uncultured bacterium
GGCCAAGAGCTTCGATGGCTGCAAGTCTGACGTCGCGTTCAGAGTCGGTAAGGCGCTGTACCAAAGGTTCGATGGCAATAGGATTGCCGATTTTTCCGATGGCTCTGCAGGCTGAGATTTTATGTTCTGGCTCTGCAGCTTCGAGAAATTTTATGAGATTACCGGCTGTTGCCTTTTCTCCGATTTCGCCAAGAGCTTCGATGGCTTTGAGGCAAAGCATCGGGTCTTCTTTTTCGAGAATCGACAGCACGTAACGACTGGCCTTCGAAGATTTGATTTTAGCGAAGGCTTCGAGAGACAGCAGGGTTAATCTGGTATTGAAAGAATTTGCCAGTTTGAGAAGAGGCTCGACTGCTTTGGCATCACCGATTTCGCCGAGCGCCCAGATGATCTTTTCTTTGAGTTGCGGGTTGCTGACCTGAAATATATCGATGAGCGGGTCGACGGCATTGGCGTTGCGGATCTGGCCGAGAGCCTGAATAGTTGCGGTTCTGATGCGTTCGTTGTCTTCGCCGAGAACGACGAGAAGCTGATCGCATGCAGCGGTCGATGCCATTTTTCCGAGGGCTTCGATAGCCTTGAGTCTGACTTCAAATTCGGGATCTTTAAGCATCGGCAGAACGATGGTAACCGATTTGGGGTCAGCGATGTTGCCGATTGCTTCGCAGGCGATATAGCGCAGGTCGTTGTTGCGACTCTTCAGGAAAGCGCTTACCGCTTTCAGAGCCGAAGCCGAACCAATTTTGCCGAGGGCTTCGAGGGTAACATAGCGCAGATCTTCATTGTCTTCTTCGAGCAGCTTGATCAGGGGCATAACCGCATCTTCAACCCCGATTTTGCCCAGTGAACGTGCCGCAATGAACTTGAGCTGCGGTTGCTCGGATGAAAGGCAGTTAACCAGCGGCCTGACGGCTTCCTTGGCTCCAATGTCGCCGAGATAGCCGGCGGCTACTTCGCGGATGTCTTTGAGTTCATCGCCGAGAAGCCTGATAAAATCGGTTGCAGCTTCACTCAGGCCGAGCTCGCGCATTCTCAGAACGAGAGAATAACGTTCGTCTGGATCGGTTGTATCTGCCAGGAGCTGCCTGATCTCTGCAAGCATTTCGATAGGAGTCAGAGGTGGGGCTTCTTCGAGGACAGCAGACTGGGTATCGGGTGCAAAAGCTTCCTGGGCGGGCATAGTTTCGGCTGCCGGGGCCATTTCGCCGCCGAGAGTGCCGAGTGATGCTATGTCGAATTCAGCATCTTCACTTTCGGTTGTAGAAAAATCTTCTTCGTATTCGACCGGTTCTTCCTCGGGCTGTGGCTTCACCGGTGCCGGTCTGGCGGGGGCTTTGCCTTCGATGCCGAGAATGAGGCCGTTCAGTTCATCATCTTCTTCTGCTTCGGCCTCTGGCACTACGACCGGTGCCTGTTGAGGCTTTATCGCCGCTGCAGGTTTTGAGATAGTCTGCGTTGGCTGGGCTGCAGGTTTTGAAGAGCTGGCGCCGGAAATTGTTTGGGGTGTCTGGGCAGGAGTTTGCACGGGCTTTGCCGGTTGAGCCGGCGTTGTTTTGCCTGCAGGTCTGGCAGCAGTTTGAACCGTTTCGACCACAAGAGAGTCCAGGAAATTGTCGTCTTCGGCTTCATCGACTGATACAATTGTCGTGGCGTCTTCAGTGTCGACGCTGAAATCGGTGCTGGTGCCAAGATCTTCGTTACTGCTGACTATCAGGTCGCTGAGATCGTCGTCTGCGGTATCGACTGCTGCCGGTGTCGGGCCGGGTTTGCCGGCAGTCTGCGCGGCGGGGGTGCTGTCGAGGTCGCCAAAATCGAAACTTTCAGTTTCAACCGCAACAGTTTCGGCGTCAAGCTCACGCGATATATCGATGCTTTCATCAGCGGTGAAGCTGAATTCATCTGCTGCGGCGGCAGGAACTGGTGCCGGTGTCTTGACCTGTGGCGCAGCTGCTGGTCTGGGCTGTGTCTTAGCTGCCGGCGTGGTGACTGGTTCGTCGAAAGCTGCGGCAACAAGTGATTCGTCTTCAGCTGCGGCTTCTTCAAGAGAGATGTCAAAACCTGCCGGTGCAGCAAAAGGATCTTCATCGGCAGCAACAGCTGAGTTGTTCCCAGAATCAAGATTCATATCAAAATTGAGGCCGGTGTCGGCAGGCTCCATGCTTATTTCAAGGTCAAGAGAGCTGCTTGAGCCAGAATTGTCAGCCGTTTCAAAATTAAAATCATCGCCGGCACCGAGGTCAAGGCTCAATTCACTCTTGGCCGGGGTTTCAGGCATATCGAGCTGAAGTTCACCCGGTTC
>CAZPCO010000578.1:0-2289 GCA_964585025.1 uncultured bacterium
ACGACATGATCGATTACATCATCGCCACTTTTGATGCCTTTATCGGAGGGCGCAAGTGAAATCCTCTGACTATATCGTAAAGTATCTTTATTCAAGAGGATTTGAAGTTGTGTTTGAGGTCATCGGGGGTATGACTACTCACCTGATCGATTCTCTGTGCCAGTTCCAGAAAATCAGGGTGATGCCGATGCATCACGAGCAGAGCGCTGCTTTTGCCGTTGATGCTTATGCCCGCATCAAGGGAAAACCCTGCTTTGCGATGGCGACAAGTGGCCCCGGTGCTACCAATCTGCTGACCGGCATCGGCAGCTGTTATTTCGATTCGACACCGGGAGTGTTCATCACCGGGCAGGTAAATACCTACGAGCAGCGTGGCACTCGAAGGGTTCGTCAGAGCGGTTTTCAGGAAACCGATATCGTTGCTGTTGCCGGCCCACTCTGTAAAGGGGTCTGGCAGATAAGCAGCGGGGAAGAAATTCCGTCAGTTCTGGAAAAGGCGGTGCATCTCGCTTGCTCTGGCAGACCCGGGCCGGTTCTCATCGATATTCCGATGGATATGCAGCGTTGCAGCCTGCCTGATGAATTGCAGCTATCTGACAGTATTCCGAAGCCTGTCTGTGACAATCAGGCAATATCAGGAATTGCACAACTTTTTGCCGATCTTGGCAGGGCGAAGCGCCCGTTGATTCTTGCCGGCGGTGGTATCAGGGCGGCGCAGGTCGCTGTGCTGCTGCGCAAACTGGTAGAGATTCTACAGGTGCCGGTAGTGAATTCGCTGATGTGTGTCGATGCTCTGCCATACGGGTCGAAGTTCAGGGTGGGCATGATCGGTTCTTACGGCAACAGGTGGGCCAACAAGGCGTTGGGGGAATCTGATCTGCTGATCGTGCTTGGCAGTCGCCTCGATGTCAGGCAGACCGGCGCTGACAAGGATTATCTGACGAAAAACCGTGTCGTCTGGCATATCGACTGCGACCCAGAAGAAATCGGGTCTCAGGTCAATGGATGCCGGCCGATCGTCGGGCATCTGGCACCGATACTTGCGGAAATGCTTGAATTCGCCGGAAAGGCAGACAGAGCAGCAGGGCAGTGGAAAGGCTGGATAGACGAAATCGCCGGTTTCCGGAAAAAATGGCCTGATACCGCTGAACTGGCAGGCATTGAAGGCATCAATCCCAATGCATTCATTCATGATCTTTCCGCGGCTTCGGCACTGGCAACTGTGTTTCTGGCCGACGTTGGCCAGCATCAGATGTGGGCGGCCCAGTCGATAGAACTTTCTGACCAGCAGCGCTTTATTACCTCCGGCGGTATGGGAGCAATGGGATTTGCGCTGCCGGGAGCAATCGGGGCCGCGGTGGCGAATCCCGACAAGCCGGTGGTAGTAATCGCCGGTGATGGTGGAATGCAGATGAACATTCAGGAACTGCAGACAATCAGGCGAAACAATCTGCCAGTGAAAATTGTAGTGATGAATAACTCCAGCCTTGGCATGGTCAGGCAGTTTCAGGAAAGCTACTTTTCGAGCCGGTTTCAGTCAACTGTGATCGGCTATTCCGCTCCAGATTTCGTTAAAGTTGCCGATGCTTACGGAATCAGCGGTTGCTCAATCAGCGGGGCCGGAGAAATTGAAACTGGTCTGAAAGCTCTTTGGCGCGATACTGCCGAACCATATCTTCTCGAAGTTAAAATCGATCCGCGTGCCAATGTCTACCCCAAGATTGCCTATGGTTATCCGCTAACAGAAATGGAACCATTTGTCGCACCGATAGAGATGGAATGTACCTGATATGGTGAACCTGAATGGCGATCTTGACAGCATTCTTGACCTGCTGGGCAGGGACATTGAAATGCTGGCCGGCAAAAGAATTTTTATCACCGGCGGAACCGGTTTCTTCGGGCGTTGGCTGCTTGAAACCCTTGTTCATGCCAACCGTATGCCGGGCTTTGATCTGTTCATGACGGTTCTGACCCGTAATCCCGACAAATTTCTGCGCTCTGCCCCCCATCTGGCAAATTCATCTCATCTTGAATTTCTGTGTGGTGATGTAAGAGATTTTGTGTTCCCGCAACGAAGCTATGATTTCATTATTCATGCTGCCGCGGATGCCGATGATTGCGCCGGCGGCAATGCTTTGCGGGCACTGGATACCATTGTGTCAGGAACCCGAAGAATTCTCGATTTTGCTGTCAAATGCCGGGTAGAAGGGTTGCTGTTGGTAAGTTCAGGGGCAGTATACGGCAGGCAGCCGCCGGCCATGGCCCGTGTTTCCGAAGACTTCACCGGTG
>CAZPCO010000579.1:0-2285 GCA_964585025.1 uncultured bacterium
TGCAGCTGTAAGGTTGAGGTAGACTTTGCGGGTGTTCTTGATACCAAGGTAGTTCAAGCACTTATCAGAGTTCATATTCTTCTCCTTGCCTTGTTTGAACGAGAACTTTCGTTTGAGTTTAACTCTTCAGGCCAAAATGGGCAAGTAAAATGAGATAAGCAAGCTTCAGGGTTGAACCAGACGTCGAAAAATGCTATTGCTGAAAACAGGGAGGGCTGCAATGACAAAAGATAGCGAAGAAGATATTGGCAGCAAAGAGGAAAATTTTAACGAGGGGCACCGCGAGCGGGTGCGCGAGCGCTTTGATGCTACCGGCCTCGCAGGCTTTTCCGATCATGAAGTTCTTGAGATTCTGCTGCATTTTGTTTTTACCCGCAAAGATACTAAAGAAATGGCGAAGGAGCTGCTTGCAGAATTCGGTAGTCTGGAAAAGGTTTTCAATGCATCAGCCGAGCAGATCTGCCGATTGAATGGTCTCGGTCCAAAGGCGGCCCGGCTGATCGTGCTGGTGCGTGAAACCAGCCTGCTGCTTGGGCGCCGCCGTTCGGCTGCCGTTGAGGTGGCAATTTCGAATGGTTCAGACCTGATACAGTATCTTGGTGAAGCAATGCGCAATCTGCCCGAAGAGCAGCTGCGGGTGATTTTTGTCAACAACGCCAACCGTATCATCAGAGATGAAGTGCTCTCGCGGGGTGTGGAAGACCAGACTGCCGTTTTTCCGCGGCAGATAATGAAGCGAGCCATGGCGCTGCACGCTACCGGCATTATTGTTGTTCACAATCATCCGACTGGCCAGTTGCGGCCGTCAAATGCCGATCTGACGATTACCAGATCGCTGGTTGCCGCCGCTGATACTCTCGCGATCAGAATGCTGGACCACGTTATCGTCGGCAACGAAGAAAAGGGTTATTTCAGCTTTCGTGAGAATGGCCTGCTATAACCCCGTTCTTGCGATAATTAAAGCTATTTTTCCTGCTTGTGAATGAAGCCGTCTATCTTATTGCCGGTTGACAGCAGGTCACGGATTTTCCCGTAAAGAACTTCGAGGGCGACAAGGTTGGTAGCCCCCTGAGGAATTATCAGATCGGCGAGATAGCGCGAGGGTTGCACCATGTTGATTGCTGCGTCACGTACCGTGCTTTCATACTGGGTAATAATGCTCTGTACCGTTCTGCCACGGTCGCAATGGTCGCGTTTGATACGTCTGATGATCGCCTTGTCAAGCGGAACGTCGATGTAGATGCGAAGATCGAGCAGAGGCATCAGTTCTGGAATGTTGAAAATCAGCAAGCCCTCGACGATCAGAATCGGGTGTGGTTCGATTTTAACCGTTTCGGTTTTGCGGTCAGATACTTTGAAATCGTATATAGGCCGGTCAATGGCTCTTCCGTTGCGCAACTCGTTGATATGTTTTATGAGAAGACCTGTCTCAAGAGCATCAGGATGATCGTAGTTCTTGATTTTCGGCTTGTCCTTCTTGGCGTAATAATACATGTCATGTTCAAGAACCCCGATCTTACCGGGAAAACGTTCGAGCACTGCGCGTGAGACACTGCTCTTACCGGAACCGGAGAGACCGCATACGCCGATTATGTACATAAATTACCTGCTTTCATTAATTCCTGTAAAAAAAAAGATCCGGGAACCCCGGACCTGAAAAATAAGGAGGCAAACAAATCCATAAACCCTGTCGACGCAAAATGATGCTTTGTTTAGCATTGCTGCCTCGACACTGGCAAACAAAGACCGACATTGCGAGACTGCAAAAAACATCCGGGAATCCAGCTGGGTGAAAAAAGACGCAAAAATTTTTGAAATATTTTTTGGGGCATAAAAAAGGGGAAACAACCCCCTGGTCTTTTGAGGTTGTTTCCCGTTTTTCATGGTTTTGCCTTATTTGATTAGATTCTTCAAGGTTTCGGCGATTTTGCCAGCTGACAGACCGAAAGACTCAAGCAGTTCTTCAGGGGTGCCGGATCTCGGTACGCTGGTAACGGCCACATGAGTGAATTTCGTTATCTGACCGGCCAGATGTCTGGCTACGGTAGCGCCGACGCCGCCTTCCGGGGCGTGTTCTTCGAAGACGGCCACCTTGCCGGCAGAAGCTTTGACCAGTTTGCCGAGTTCCTCAGCCGGGAACGGTTTCAGGCTGTAAAGGTCGACAACCTGGATTTTTTCAGCCCCTGGGAGGTTTTTAAGAGCCTTGAGGATTTCGTGAATAATCACGCCGGCGCTGACAACCGTAAGAACCGGGGCATCAGATTTTCTGATCACCTTGAGCCCGC
>CAZPCO010000580.1:0-2270 GCA_964585025.1 uncultured bacterium
GAGCAGATTTTGCACCTTGCCCTTGCCACCGATCGGCCGCGAAGAATAGCGCATTATCCCAGCGTTAGCCGTTCCTACCCAGGTTTCGCCATCCGGGCCGCATGCTATTGCAGTGACATGGTCGGATGGCAGTTTTGAGTTCTCGGTCGTCAGATGGTAACGTTGCCCATTGGTTGAAAATAGAACGAGGCCGCTATCTTGTGTGCCGATCCAGAGCCCTTTGAGAAGCGGACTGATCAGAGCGCCTCCATTGGCGATTGCCTGCTGGCTGGCGGCTTCAAAAGCGAAGAACTTGTCATACATGGCGTTCACAGCAGAAGGATCTGCCTGGGTCTGCCCGCTATAGCGCCGGGTGTATTCTGCATATTCGAGCTGCAGCTGATTGTAAATGCCGCGCAGCTCTTCAAGTGGGTCTTCTTCAGGCAAAACTGTCGCTGATTGAGGTGCAGCGACAAAAGACTTGAAGTCGTTGCCGGAAAGAGTTTCTTCTGGCGTGGCGCTGAAAGCAAGGCAGGTCGCCCATACGCCGGGCAACAGACTCTCCATTTTTCCTTCCGGTTTAAGCAGGCTGACCCCATTTGAGGAAGCGATGAACAGTCTTTCCTTGGCCGCGGCGAAACTGGTTATCCAGCCGGTTTGTTCGATTTCTCCCTGACAGGGGTGCAAACCGTCTCCGGTAATCTGATAGATGCCACCGTTACACCCTGCAAAACTGCCGAAATCTGACGTGGTTACCGCAGAAAACCCAGTTGGACTCAAATGTTCCGGAATTCTGAATTCCAGAAAGGTCTCATTGCTGAGTATGCCTGCAGTTCTGTCGCAGGCGACCAGAAAACTGTTCGCTTCATCCGGATTGCGGGCAAGCGCCGTAACGTTCATAGCTTCCTTGCGACTGGCCGCAACCGGTTCAAAGGTAATTCGGTCGGTTTCGATGGTGCCCTTGAAGATCCCGGCCGGGGTTCCAGCCAGAAAACTGTCGTCGCCCAGCCTTATCATAGCTGTAACGGTCAGTTCAGGAAACTGAAAAAGCCCGCTGCCGCTCGTATGCCAGGTTTCATCGGAAAAAATCATCAGGCCATGATCTGCAGTGCCGACTATAACATACTTTTTGCCGCTGTTTGTGTCGAAAACCAGAATCGACCTGATATCATTGCATGGCAGACCGTTTAAACCATTGTACACACTGAAATAGCCACTGGTAATGCGGGGTGGGGGAGCCTGAAGAACTGGAAAGTGCTGGGGGCCTGGTTCGGGATTGCAGGCCGATAGAATGGTCGCGCTATTCAGCAGTGCTGCCACCAGAAAGAACAGCATGGCCCAGGCCTGCATCATTGGCATTTTCCTCCCATTAAACAACATGGCTTCTTCTCGAAGAGTAACAAATTTTCTGAAACCATTCCACTCTGAAAGCAGTATAATTTTATAATGTCGGGCAGGAGGTTAACTGTGAACAAGCGTATAGCATTCCTCTTTTCGATGCTTTTATTCATGTTTCCGGTCGCCGGTATAACGCAAACATCTTCACCTTTCACTGAAGGCGCTGACGTCAAAATTGTCGATGTCGTGGCCCAGGCAGGATATATAAAAGATGTTGATACCGCTGAGGCTGCCGGTGTTGAAACCGAAAAAGGCTTTCCCGCCAGCGGCACCATATCATGTGGCTCAAATCTGCGCTTAAGAACCTGGCCATGGGGTAACGTGCTATCGACTTATTCACCAGGTACCAGCCTGACCGTTCTTGGAATCTCTGGTGAGTTCTATCTCGTCGATATCAATGGCCAGCAGGGATACATGCATCGAAATTATATTTCTCTGCCTGATAAATCCGCTTCACAGGTAGAACCTGATTACCCTGGCGATACCAGAAATGGTGGCTCTCTCAGCCTTGATGACGGCGTCAAAATTTCCAAGGCTGCCGGTGCTCTGACTCCTGCGGCAAGCTCGTCTTCTCAGCCGGTGTCTTCTGCTGTATCTGGTGCTCAGACTGGTTCTAACGGCAAGGTGTATCTCGAAGTTCCGACCCAGTGCCAGATGAAGGTTAATTGCCCCGCACCAGGTTCTGCTTGCGGCCCCACATCTCTGGCAATGGCTCTGGCGTATTACACCAAAAAGGATCCCGGCACCCTGGCAACTTCACTCTGGAAAATATGTGGCTCCACGGCTGATGCCGGCACTGGCCATTCTGGGCTTGTGAAAGGCGCTGCGCATTACGGTTATCCTAATGCCAAATGGCATTATACCGTCGGCCAATCCTGGATTCGAGAACAGAT
>CAZPCO010000581.1:0-2243 GCA_964585025.1 uncultured bacterium
AAGAAACTCGACAATTCGGCGCGAACTTACGAAGGTCTTAAGTTTGCCAGTGAAAAGGGTGTTACTTTTGAAAATGTAACCCTGCAGATTGGCTCAGGAGCAAAAGCAGTGCATCTGACCATGGGTGAAATGAAGATTACCCCAGACTTTATCGAAAAAGAACTTTCGCACCTGCAGACCCTGGTCGGCGAAAGTGCGCCGGTAATCTTTTCGTTCAAAACCGCTTACATGCAGACTGGTTTCGATCTTGAACAATTCTCAAAAAGCCTCGGCATTGAAATCAAGCCGGGCGAGGTGGTGCAGGAATGAGCGATACCATTGACTTTGGCGCACCCGCAAAGTTCGGCATGCATCATTTTTATGTAGAAATACCCGCCGCCCCGAAAGAAGCGGTTCTGATTTACGAAGATTACGGCTTTGACGGCGACGAAGACCGGCGCGAAACCAAAGAATGCCGCGTAGTTCTGGCCCGCGAACTCTGGACAAGAATTCGCGACGACGCCCGCCGTGATTTTAATACCCGCTTAAAAGCAAAAAAGCTCAGTGTGGGCTCATGGAACACCGGCATCGTCAAGCTCGACCGTTTTCTGGGGCGCGAACTGTGTGTGCTCGCATGGGCGGCAGAGCATGCCACACCAGAAGAGTGCAGCATCATTGCCCAGAAATGGCTTGCACTCAGACCCGAAGAACGCTGGTGGCTATACACGAAAACCGCCGCCGAAGCCGGCAATGCTACTCAGACCACCAGAGGCTGGCGCAAGGCTCTTTATTGCTCGCTATCTGACGGAACCGGCATCAAGCTTGCTCCCAAGACGCTTCCCAAGCGTAAAAAGAAAAAGACTGACGATCAGGCAGTTAACCTGTTTGATTTTGTTGAGAGAGGTAACATCTGATGACATTGCAACCATTCGCCTGGAAAGACAAACCATCGCTGATCGAATACCTGTTTCCGGTGCAGAAAATCTCAGTCGAAACTTACAAGGAAAGAATGGCAAGCCACGGGCAATTGCTTGTCGCCTTAGGGGCTTATTGGAAAGGCCGAAAGCCGCTGATTCTCAACAAGGCATGCATTCTTGGCTCTCTTCTGCCGGTTTCTGAAAATCTGCTTAAAGACCTCGAAATTTTTGAGCTGCTGATGGGTATGGATAACCGTTCTATGGCGGTTCGCCATGGTCGCATCAAGCCTGCTGACATAGCTGTGCGGGTTGCCGGCCTTAAGACCGATTCACTTTTTATTGCTGACCCTTTCGTTGTGTTGCCTGCCAAAACCCCTTTCGATATTAAAGACTTCCCCGCCATGTTAGAAAATTCACGTGGCGAAATGCGTGAGGTTGTGCCCAAACTTCTCTGGCTCGCAGATATAACCGACGATGAGCGCCTAAAAATTGAGGCCCAGGCGTTGCCCCATAAAACTTACCAGGCGAATGTTTCCGACGGTAAAAGGCCCGAAGAAATCGCTGCCAAAGTTCATAACCATATCTGGCCAGAGGTTAATCAGCATCTTGGCACTTCTGCAAAAACTTTTCCTGAGCTGGTAGAACAGATGGGCATTGCCAGATTCGGGCATCGACCGAGAGTTGCCGATGTTTTTTGTGGCAGCGGTCAGATTCCATTTGAAGCCGCCAGACTTGGCTGTGATGTTTACGCTTCAGATCTCAATCCGATAGCCTGCATGCTCACATGGGGTGCCTTTAATATTGTCGGTGCCAGCCCCGAAAAGCGTGCCGAAATTGAAAAAGCACAACAAGATCTGATAAGAGAAGTTCAGTTTGAGATCGATGAGTTGGGTGTC
Source organism: uncultured bacterium (assembly GCA_964585025.1). GTDB lineage: Bacteria > Muiribacteriota > Ozemobacteria > Ozemobacterales > Ozemobacteraceae > Rifleibacterium. The sequence goes on from CAZPCO010000581.1 coordinate 1,793, forward strand.
GAAAGCGATGGCAATGACTGGCAGGCCAAAGTTTACCTCTATTGCGTCGAAGTGGTTTGCCCCGAAACTGGCTGGAAAGTGCCTCTATTGCCGAGTTTAATCATAAGCAATGCTTATAGGGTTGTTGCCAAGCTTATTCCTGTGCCAGAACATAAGAAGTATGACATTAAAATTGTCTACTTGATTTCAGATGATGAAGTTGAAGAAGGCAAAACAGGCACTGTTGATAACGGATTTATGGTTCATTCACCAGATGGCTTAACCACACATAGAATCAGCATCAACTCTATTCGCGGCGATTATAAAGAAGGCAAAGAAAACAAGAACAGGTTACGACTCTGGGAAAAATCAGATTTTATACCGCGCCCTGATGATATTTTTCAGGAACGCCTCTATTGCGTGCAGTGGATGCAGAAAAAAAGCCCTGAAAGTAAGCAATACAACTATGAAT
>CAZPCO010000582.1:0-2235 GCA_964585025.1 uncultured bacterium
CGGGGCTTACCGACTATGAAGCTCCCAACATTCCGCAGAATGTTACCGGGGTCGGCAGAGAGCGTGCCTGCTTGATCAACTGGTCGGCGAACACCGAAGCCGACCTGGTTGGTTACAAGCTCTATCGTTCGACGAGCTCGGGCGGGCCTTTCACTCTGATCGCCACGATCGGCAATCAGGCTGCGCCTTCATATCTCGACAACGATCAGCAGAATGGTCTGGTCAATGACCAGTATTACTTCTACAAGATCTCTGCCTTCGATACTCAGGGTAAGGAATCTGATCTGTCGCGCACCAATGCCATTCAGATTCGCGCCGGCCTGCCCTCAGAAGAAAGACCGCCCAGAGTCGTGAACATCAAGGCCAGAGCTTCTATCGAAGCTGTTTACGTTGCCTGGGACAAAGTAACCTCCAGTAATATTAAAGGCTATAATGTATATCGTGGCCTGAGCACCAGCGCTGGCGGCGTCACCTGGGTATCTTCGGTTCCTCAGGATACACCGGGTTTTGTTGATTCTTCGATCAGTAAGTCGTCTGCAGAGCAGTACACTTATATTGTCAGATCGTTCAACGAAAACTACACTGAAAGCGAAAATTCAGACCCGGTACAGGTAACTCTCAAATCGGGTGATGACACGATTCCGACCTCTCCCTACAATCTGTCCGTCAGCAACGATGTCGACCCGGTTATCAGCTGGAGTAAGCCGACAGTCAACGAAGACGGTTCTAACATCTTCCAGGGCCAGAACCCGACTCTTGATCTGGACTGTTACCTGATTTTCCGTGCCAATTCAAATGATGGTCTGTTTTCTTTGATCGGCATCGTTGAAGATAACGGCACTGCCAATCTGACCCAGAGCTTCAAAGATATCAATGGCACTGCCTACAATCTTTTCGCTCTGCGGGTTCTCGATCGCAACGGCAACATCAGCAAAATGAGTTCGATCACCACTCAGGCCTCCGATGCCGACATTCCTGCGGTTCCCGCCAATGTCAAGGCATGGTCTTCGAGCGCTACCGAATCAGGAATCAAACTTGCCTGGGATGCCAGCCGCAACGCGGTCAGCTATAACGTCTACTTCTCGACGGTCGCCGACGGTGGCTACACCAAAATGCTGACCGGTCAGCCGCAGTGGAACGAAGCTTCGGCCTATGTAATCAATTCCTATCCGAGTTCATACAACCAGAATCCCGATAAGAAAGGCCTCAAACTTGAATTTGGCGTGCCTTATTTCTTCAAGGTTTCGGCGGTCAGCTCTTCAGGAAAAGAAAGTGAACTCAGCCCTTATGTAAAAGCATATCCGGGCGGCATGTTCGTGGCCATTCTCGAAGGCGAAAATCCGAACTGGGAATTCGACGACCAGGCTAACGACAATCTCAATCACTTCTATGTCGTCTACAGTTCTAAAGATTATCCGAAGGTTGATTATTATTCCGGCGCTGGTGTTGCTCTGCTGGTTCCTTCGACCGTTGGCGTGCCCGGCAGTGGCGACCAGTTCAGATATGGCGCCGGCACTCTGTTTTCGTCAGACTATTTCCGACTGCCGGCTCCGCAAAGCACGGGTGCCTATCGCTACAACGTCTATGCCTATTACTATCCGCATACTACCAGCGGCAACTGGCGTGTGTCGATCAGAGAAAACGGTGTTTTGAGCTCAACGCTTCTTGAAAAGGATATCAGCGGTTACAGTTCGATCAACAAAACCAGAACTGCAATTTCGCTGGGTCAGATTCAGGTAAACGCCGGTCTTTCAGGCATCGATATCGACCTGACTGCCATCAGTGCAGGAACAGGCGGCAGTGCAACTCTGTTTTTCGATGGCCTTGTCTTTGTAAGAGTCATGTAATCGACAGGATTGAATTAAAAGCCGCCGGTTAACCAGTGTTGACCGGCGGCTTCATTTTTGCCTTTACTTTGATTGAATTTGGTTTTTTACAATGCTATAATCTTTCCGCATTTAAAATCCAGTGGAGGCAATATGCATCTGAAACAGCAGCGCCAAGGCGCTTTGTTTATTTTTCTTTTTCTTCTCGCGACATTAGTCGCTCCAGTAAATGCCCAGGAACCATCTTCCAGCGCAGCTACGGCACCGACTTCCATTCAGGCTGCCCCGCAGGCTCCGGTCACTTCAGGCAACCCTGACGATGTTCTCGCAGAAATCGGCACTGACAAGGTAACCCGCGCCAGTTACGATAAGGAGTTGAATGCCGTCGTTGCCAATTCCAAGCCTGATC
>CAZPCO010000583.1:0-2233 GCA_964585025.1 uncultured bacterium
AGTTATGGCATGTTCAATATCATCAGCAATGCCCTGATACTCAAATCGGATTTCATCGTCAGAAAGAATGACGAGTACCGTCGGATCGAGTTTCCCGGCGCCGACCAGAAACGCTCGACGGCCGCACTATTTTCCTGGTTTCGCCCGAGGATCTGATAATTTCAAAGCTGCTGTGGGGAAAGGGCTCCGATGCTGAGCTGCAGCTACGCGACATTCGCAATCTTCTCGACTCGGTCGCCGGCCTAGAAAGTGAATACCTGCATTTCTGGGCGGAAAAATCGGGGCTGGTGATTACCCGAAGAAGGCCCTGCAGCATGAATGACACCGACAAACAGGTCGAAACGAAGTATCGCGAAATGCTGCTGCGTCTGCCGCCACAACAGCGACTTTATCTTGCTGCCGGCATGTTTTCCAATACCCGCGCCATGGTCGTGGCATCGCTTGAGAACCGTATACCTCCCGGCAGCACGCTGAAAAGCGAACTGTTCAAAAGGTTTTACGCCTGCGATTTTTCCCCCGAAGAAGTGGAAAAAATCATCGAACACCTGAAGCATTCACTGAGCTAGAAAGGCCAAGAATCGTCGCAATCTTCGCCACCGCCCCGGCCCTTAACAGCCTTTTCAAAGCATTGACCCGTAACTGAATTATGCCAGAGTTAAGTAAGGTGTCCCCATAATCCAATCTGTCAAGAATAGCGAGTCATTACTCTGGTAGGGGAGTTATTTAAAAGGCAGGCCGGTCAATGAGCGAACTATCCTGTCACGCAGTCGCACCAGGTCTGAGAGTTCTCTTTCGTATCGATAATTCCCGGGATTATAGCCCCGCTCCCAGATTCTATCGCGGTTGTAGAAGAAATGGAGAAAATCGGCGCTGTAGATTCCATCGGTATCTGGCGGGTTAAATCTCAGAGTGAGTTTTTCATCACCCGGCACCGGCTCGATCGGGTCTGTGAACATCTCAAGAGAGGCACGGTGTTCGATTAGAGCCATGTTTTCACGCTCGGCAGCATCTTTTAACATCACGCCGAATTTTTTTGTCAAAACGAATACTTTTCCGTTAACAGCTTCCTTAACAGCCTCAATGAGACGCTTTGAGAATTCGCTGTTGCACTTGTCCGTTATCACCACATGATACCGAACGTTTTTTTGTATTTTTGCGGCTTTTGCTGCGTAAGACAACGATTCGAAGCAGGCGAAAATTCCCAGAAAAGCCAACAGCAGGCAAACTCCTTTAATTTTCATGGAATATTTCCCCCTTTTAATGCTTTTTAAAACGATCAATCGACAACTTGCAATATTCCGACATTCATTGAATCTCCCATTCTGCTGACAACTAAGCGATGATAAATTTCGTCCCAGGCTCCCGGATGATTTTCTCCAGCTCTTACGGTTACACAACCATCTGAGAACTCACCAAGGTGGAGATACCTATCGCCGGTATGACCGATTCGAAACCATGTTTTTGCGAACTGTGAGAAGCTCTCATAAGGCTCGCCATGTCTATGATGTGGTTCGTAAGGAATTTCGAGATCATATTTTCCATTCGGAATTGGCTTCTCATCACTCATTGTGATCAGATAATCCGTCTTTGTTCCGTTTATATCAAGTGTAAGGGTTTGATTTTTTTTACTGTATGTTAAAAAGCTTGCTGGCATGTGTAATATCTCGGGCGACAAATATGACTTGCCATCATCCGCCAACTTTACGCTCGCCTTATGCCCATCCAGGGGACCCTCCAGAATAGTAAAATACTCGCGGCCATCCTTTACCTGGTCAAGCTTAACTTTCAGCGCATAAGGAATTACATTAGGCTGAGCCAACCCATCTTCGTGCTTAATTGTCAGCCATCCCCGTGAAGAGGTGTTTGCCACGAACCTTTCGCCGAGATTTTTTAAGTCTGCCCATTCATAGATCGCCTGGATTCCACGAAAAGTCTGATCCACATTTGTATAAATCAACAGGGAAAGCCTGTCCGCTTTCAAGTTTTCACGCGATGGCACCAGGCATTTCACTCTAAATTTTTGAGAATCACCTGGCCCGGCCAGTACTTTTACCGTCCTGGCTAAATTCTTATAATGCTGCTTTCTCGGCCCCGGCAAAACTGCCAGTTGAACGGCATTCCATGAAAGCAATTCATTGAAAGCGGCAAATTGGATGCGGGCCTCCGGGGTGCCGTGAAGTGAATCAACTGCGTCAGTCTTACCGCTTACCCAGTGAACATCTACCTTGCAATC
>CAZPCO010000584.1:0-2231 GCA_964585025.1 uncultured bacterium
AGCTTGGGAAGCTGATGCTCTACCAACTGAGCTACTCCCGCACACAAATACCTTTAACAGGTCTCAATGTAACAAAATTTGTGCTGATTTTCAACCGGCAAGCGATGATTTATAAGCATTTTGACTGGGTGGGTTACTTAAAGGTAAGAAATCAGGACTGGTGCAATAAAATATTGCCAAATCGGGGTGTGTTTCAGGTAAAATCGCGGTATGCAGATTACAGCCAAACTGAAAATTCTGTCGCTGCGCAACCTGTTTCTTTATGCCGTTGTCGTGTTGATGCCGGTAATTGTTGCCTATTTCGCTATTGCCAACATGATTGAAGAACAATATCTGGCCCGGCGCGAAACCATGAAACAGGAACTGGATCTGCAAAGTGCCAGGGCTGACCAGATTTCGCGGCCAGATTATCAGATCAAAGATTTTTTCAATACCCTGCTGCGCAAAAAGAAACTATGTCAGCAAAAGCCTGAAACTATCGCCGCACTGATCGAAAATCTCGACAGACTCTACCCAGGAGGCTTCAAATGGCTGTTCTGGGATGAAAACGGCGAGATAATTCCGATCAAGTCAAAACTGATTCTGCACGGACACAAGGCCTGGCAGGTCGTTCTCAAAAGTCTGATGTCAAGGTTGAATATGATAAACAACCCCAATGCGCTGACAGAAGACTATGGTTTTCAAAAACAATTCGCACATGCCATGGGGACCATTCAAAAGGCCATGGGCGGCCTGGCGAAGATTGAACATCTCAACTGGGCCCGCAATGACCCGACTGCCATGCAATGGCTTGGCAAACCATGCCAGGCAATCTGGGATGCAGACGTAATCAGCTATCATCGTGAAAATATCCCGGCAAAGATTCGCGGTGGTTTCATGCTGATGGTTTTCCCTGAGCAGATGCCAGATAATATCTGGCTGAAACGTATGATTCTGCGACGGGCAAAGGCCGCTGACCGGCTGAAATTTCCAGTTGCGGCTATCAATATTTCCGAAAAAGAATCGTTGTTTTTAGACCCCGAGCTGGAACGAGTCGACGGCAGTTTTTTCAGGCAACTGCTGGCGGCCTATTTCAACCGGAGTCACAATGTTTTTGACTCCGGTTCTTACATGGCCAGAGCCGGCATGCCTGACGGCGATTCACAGGTCAGAGTGCTTTCGCTGGCAGATATCAGCTCGATTCAGCAAAAGAAAGAAAGAATGCTGCAGATTCTTTTGACCATATGTATTGCAGTCATTCTTTTGACTTCAGCAGCCGGACTCTTCGCTTCGCAAAGCAACATCACCAACGTGTCGCTGCGTCAGCGCATCGCCGCAATTTTTATGATCGCCATTCTGATGCCGATCATCAGCCTCGTCAGTATCGGCAACACTTTCGTTGCTCATGAAGAAACCAGGCTCAAGGAATCGGCGTTCGTTAAAATGCGTTCAGGCATGGAAGCGCTCGATCTTCGCTACAAAGATACGCCGCGCCTGATGGAGCAGCAGCTCTTCAAAGATCTGCTCACTCTGATTGGGCCGCCACCATACAATGCCGAAAGAGTGCAGAAAGCAATGCTGAAAGCTCAGGAAATGGAGTTGATCGAACATTTCTTTCTTGCTGATGCGAATGGCAAATTAGCTCGCAGCAACTGGGTAAACATCGATCTGGCCATGAAAAAAATGCTGGAAATGGCAGCAGCAAAAATGCTCAGATTTGAGAATGATCTGGCGGAGGGCGCTAAATCGGCAATTAAAGATGCAGTTGACGAAGAGGTCGCTGAAATGATGCAGGCCGTCGGAACCACTCTCGACTTTTCGCGGCCAAGCCATCTGCGCTATTTCGCTTATGTCGATCAACACATGTATTTTATGTCGATCAACGTGATTATTGATGGAAAATCCAACCCATTGTTTGTCCAATTACCGGAAAGTTTCCTTGAAAAGCACTTTGCCAATCGGGAATTTTCCCTTAACCGCATGGCCAGCGAAAATATTGATAGCCAGAATGCAGTAGTGCGCCCGGAGCTGTCTTTCTATTCCACGTTTGCAGCGGCTCCCAGCATTCCAAAAGAATCGGATATCTGGCCGCTTCTCGATGACGCTTTCAAGCGCTCGTTCAGTCTCAAGGTCGAAGAATCTGGCCAGGTCACCATAGATGACGAAGATTTTCTCTACCTCATCAAGCCGATCACTTCGATGTTTCGCCAGAGTTTCCTGCTCTGAAGCAGACAGGTCTTCGTCCAGCTGTC
>CAZPCO010000585.1:0-2225 GCA_964585025.1 uncultured bacterium
CAGGGTCACCACTCCGGCCTTGACAGGAAACTTTATTTTGGTCAGATCAATTCGCCGGCCAGACAGTTCTCGTCTGATGCCGGCGCTGATTGCAAGATCAGTCGCCTCCCTCAATTTTGGCCTCCAGTTCCGTTGGTGAAATTACAATTCATCAAAATAATCGGCAAGACAGCGAATTTTGTTTAGAAGCCCGGCAAAATATCCTGAGCAAATGGTTACCCGTCAACTGCTTATTATACTCCAAATTTTTTCAGGAATGCAGCCGTCTTTCGGAAAATTGCTGAATGTTCCTCCGGAGAGTCGATATCGACCGGCGGAACCCCGGGTCGGCGCCGGAACCAGGTTTCCTGACGCTTGGCATACTGGCGCGTATGAATGATGATCTCGTTTCTTACTGCTTCAATGGTTGTCATACCGTCGAAATATGCCAGCCATTCGCGGTAGCCGATGGCATTCAGTCCGCCGGCATCGCGTCCGTATTTTGCAACCAGACTGCGCACCTCCGCTTCAAGACCATCGGCGATCATCCGATCGATTCGAGTCTCGATGCTGGCGTGGAGAATCGGCCGAGATCTCGTCACAACCATCGGAAAGAATTCCGCTTCGGGTAAAGTCGGCACTGGCACGTTCTCACAGAACGGTCTGCCGGTTCTTTCAACAATTTCAATTGCCCGCAGCACCCGTCTGAGGTTATTGGTATCGACAACAGCTGCTGCCTTTGGGTCAAGACTCAGCAGAAGTTCTACCATATGAGCATGACCCGATTGTTCGGCAATTTGACAGAGCTCGGTTGCCCGGCCTTCATCATGGCCTGCATCACCGAGTCCCTCGGAAAGCGCGGCATAGTAAAAGCCGGTTCCGCCGGCCAGCAGCGGGATTTTTCCGGCTTTCCAGATTTTTCTGATGGCAATCGCTGCCGTATCTGCATAATCGGCGGCGCTGAAGGTCAGTGAGGGACTGAGAAAGTTGAAAAGGTGATGGGAAATCAGTTGCTGTTCCTGCAGAGTTGGGCTCGCAGTGCCGATCTGCATATCAAGATAAACCTGCCGGGAATCGCAGTTGACAATTTCGCAGCCGTGTCTGGTTGCAATTTCGATGGCCAGAGCTGTTTTGCCGGATGCGGTGGGGCCGAGCACTGCCAGAACCGGCTTCTTTTCAGAAATGGTTGTCATTTTCAGGTGCGTAAAAAGCCGGTTTCGATCTGCCTGGTAGTCAGCCTGATGACGATGGGCCGACCGTGCGGGCAGGTGAAGGGGTTCTCGGTTTTTAGAAGCTGCTCGAGAAGGCTGTTCCATTCAGAATCGGAAAGCGGATCGCCAGCTTTGACCGCAGCTTTACAGGCCATCGTTTTCAACAGGTCGATTTTTATCTCGGCCAGCGAGCGGCTTTCCCAGCCATTGAGAACCTCAGAAAGCACGTTCTGAATCGATTCACTGTCGCTGGTCTTCTTTTCGGAAACCGGAACGGCAGTGACGTAATACTGGTTGTCTTCTTCCTGGTGGATGGTGAACCCAAGAGATTTCAGTTGTGGCAGTTGATCTTTTATGATCAGGCGTTCTGAAGGCAGCAGCTTCAGAGGCACGGGAAACAGCAGTGGCTGGGCGGTGACCGGAGTGTCACGGTAAGTGCTGACATACTGGTCGAAAAGAATTCGCTCGTGCGCAGCATGCTGATCGATAATGAACAAGCCTTCGTCGTCTTCGCCAAGCAGGTAAGAATTTTTCAGCTGCGCGAGAATTTTTGGCCGTGAAAGGGTGACTACGGGAACGAAAGCACCAGTAACCGCAGCCGATTGGGGTACAGAATGCGGCCCGAGTCTTTCGACTTCAGTATCCTTAAGCTCATAAAGCCGGTTGTTCCCTGAGTTGACAGACCTGGCGGGCATGCTGAAGGCAGGCGGAGGAGTAAAGATTGTATCAGTCGATGACTGAATCTTGATTTCAGAGGTGTCGTCGTTGGTAAAATCCGGCAAATCGGCGGTTTCCGGTTCTGGTTCGGAAGATTCAACCGGCCTGATTGGCCCGGAAACCATACGCAGGCCTGAAAGACTTGCCTGGATGGTTTCCCAGATGGTGGCGAAGACCCAGCGCTCGTCTTTGAAACGTATCTCGGTTTTCTGTGGATGCACATTGACATCGATGAGATCCGGGGGAACTCTCAGGTCGAGAACGAGTACCGGATATCGTCCCCGGGGAAAAAATGCCGCACAGGCTTTACTGATAGCC
>CAZPCO010000586.1:0-2225 GCA_964585025.1 uncultured bacterium
CGTGCAGTATGAATGGACCTTAAATCTGACTTTGCCTGATGGCACAGTTTATCCAGCCCAGGAACTTTCCAAAGGCAGCTGGTCGGCCAGCGATGCACCGATTAAACTCAAGCAGGAATTTCCTACCGACCCGGTTCTCGGCAAACTCGTCTGCAAAGCTTATCGTGAGTGGGAATACTGGGAAAACACCTATGAAGATGACGGCAGCTACAAAGGACAAAGCCGAGTTTCAGGTATCGTAGAATATGCCGGTGAAGTTGATGTTCTGGTCATTGACCAGACACCGCCAAAGATTGTCGCAGTCAATGGCGTCAAACTTTCTGGAATGCCGATCAGCCCGATTTATCTCGGCGAAACCGGCGGCCTGGTCACCCAGAAGCTTTCGCATAACAGTTATACCAATCCGGCCAGTTTCTCGATTCTTGTCGAAGACAACAACATCTACGCCAACATGACTTCTCTGGCACCGGTCGCTCTTGCTGACCGCCTTCATAACCGTGGTACGAAGCAGACGGCAACTTTCTTCTTTGAACGTGGTTCCGGCAAAGAACTGTTTCCGAAGAATCTTGTTACGGCAACCTATGCCGGTACTGCCGAAGAAAAATATTACTCGAGCCCCGGCGTTGCAGTTGTGGCTGATATCAACACTGCCTGGACACCCAATGTAACCTATAAGGTCATGCGCAAGCCGCAGCCATACAAATCTGGCGACACAAGCAGCTATGTGATGTATGTCTTTAATGTCAGCGACTGGAACCATCTGCAGAACGGTGTCGCGGGCGATATGATGACTGATCCTGGTCGCTGGCCGATTGATATGGCCAACAACAGTACCGTCTATAATTCAGCCGGCGCTCTTTCCTCGGCCCATCCGGGTTATGCTCTCATGTTTCAGGCGGTTGACAGTTCAGGCTTTCAGAGTGTCCGCATGCACCTCGGAAATGTCTGGGTTCGCGACACACTTTTGCCTATGGTTTACAGCAAAACGGTCGATTACATCAAATCGTTTGAGGAGCTGCAGCCATTTGGCATCGATAAATACCTGGTCAAACATCCGTGGAAAAGTGAGACGGGCTTTCCATGGTATGGAAAGCTGCCAAACGATCTGCCTGTCTGGGAAGTCAAGCCAGATGGCCATTATCCATCGCTCAATGAACTTCTTGGTGTTCCCTGCGGTCTGTCGAAGAAGCTCACGATTGCTTACCACCCACCGATAATTCAGGAAGGCATGGAAATCTTCATGGAAGCTTTCGCCAGTGACAACATCAAGGTTTCTGACAAAGTGGTGCCGGCAATTGTCGTTAAAGGCCCCACTGGCCTTTATACCGAGGGAACGCCGGCCCAGATAAATGAAAGCTCCGGGTCGACCCAGAAAGTCAGGTTGCTGTTGCAGAAATCGGGTGTTTACGACGTCACTCTGACTGCTGAGGACAACGCTCTCGACTTTTCCGGCAAAGAAGCTCCCAATCTTAGAACGATAAAATTCGGTGTTGTGGTTGGTCCGGCTACCATGGAAATCAGGGTTCTCGACAAGAAAAACACCGATTTCTGAAATGCTCTCATGCTCTGAAGACATGTTTTTGCCAGAAGATCTGTATCCCGGCGGGCTTCGGCCCGCCGCAGTTCTGCGGTCGTGTGCAGCTGAGCATCCTTTTCTCCGGTGCGAAATTTAATGATACAGTTACAGAATCTCATCAAAAGACTGAATGTAAGTCGCTGCAGTATTACTTACTGGCAGCGGATCTTCAGCGTAAATCTGCAATCCGGTATACTATTGGCAGGTATTTTGACTTTCTTCCTGCTCTTTGTGACTGCGGCAGTAGTTCCGGTATCAGCGTGCTCTGATTATGTACATCTCTGGAGGCCGGTCAATGAAGTGCGCTCGACGCTTTGTTCGGCCGAGGGTTTGTCGTTGTTCATCAATGGAATGGCAGAACGTGTTTCGACTGGCAAAGCAACCTGGTTGGTCGGTCTCAGCCCTGATGCCAATGTATCGGCATCATTTACCTGCGAATTAAAACGCGCCGTCGGTCTGCTCGATCCGGCAAAATTTTCCTGGGTGGAGAGTGACCGGATGTTTGAGGGCGGCATTGCTTCTCAATCTGCCATCTGGCTTGATTTTGTCGATCCGGAAAGAATGGTATATCTGTGGCGGGATGAGAATAGACCGCCTTTTGCGATGTTTCGCACCGGTGAAATCGATACCGCGCGCATCAGGGTTCTCG
>CAZPCO010000587.1:0-2219 GCA_964585025.1 uncultured bacterium
GACCGCTACCGCCATCCTGGCTATCGCGGCATAAAGCCGTCCATGGCTAAATCGCAATGCTCCTCGCAATGACAGTTTTTAGACATCTATTCAACTTTGACAAAGAACTAGTCTTCTATTGCCGACTGAAATCTTGGTTGCGGTCGTTGTCGAAATCGCTTAATTACAGCCTGGCAGACTACGACAACGAGTCGGATCGTGTCATTTTAGGAAAGCATACATCTGGCCTGCACCGGTAGCGTAGATCAGACCTGTATTAAAGCTCTGATAACGCTGGCGTGCTTCAGAGCTCCGTATACTTGGTTGAGCGCCCATGGCATTTCTCAACCGGATATTTCTCGGCATTCTTCTGCATCTTGCGTTCAATTGCTTCGTACATATCGATTTCGAGATCATCGGCAAGCAGCATCAGATAGACGACCGTATCGGCAATCTCGTCAGCGATTCTTTCCTTGTCTTTTCTGATTTTGTTGACCACTTCTTCATCGTTTTTCCAGAGAAATTCTTCCATCAGTTCAGCAGCTTCGATAGCTGCAGCCATTGCTAGGTCCTTGGGTTTATGAAACTTTTCCCAGTTCCTTTCCTGGCGGAAAATGCGCAGCTTTTTGATCAATTCATTATAGGTTTTCATCTGGTAAGTGTTCTCCGCTCTTGAATAGTGGTTTTTTTGGTTTCAGGTCGACCGGGAGTTCAGCAGGCGGGCTGTTGGGCGGGTATTTTTTCGCGACTTCCAATGCATAGTCGAGCGATTGCTGATAATCGCCTGTTTTCTGCCACTGGGTCAAAAATGTTTTCATCAGCAGCTCTTTGGGAACTGATGAGTAAACAGGGTTGGCACCAGCTCTCGCCAGATTCTGAACCATGTCGAACGAATTGCGTTGAATCGCGTAGTCAAGCGGAGTCAGCTCTTTATTGTCGGGCATGCTCAGGTTGGCTTCGGCGTTGAGTGATGCCATGAAAGCGGCCTTAAGGTTATTTTTTATCGTCAGATGCAGGGGCGTGATGCCCTTTCGATCGGCAATATCGACCCTGGCCTTGTTTTCGAGCAGGAAAAGCGCGGCGTTCTCTTCGCGGTTTGCCAATGCCTGGTGCAGAGCCGTTGTTCCGTCACCCAGAATTATGTTTGGGTCGGCACCGGCAGCGACCAGCATTTTTTGTGTGTCGATGTCGCCAAACATCGAAGCATAAGCAAGCGGCGTCATGCCGAAACTGTCGAAGGAGTTGAGCTGGTCGGCTCCAGGGGCCAGACGGGTAATGCGTTCGCCTTTATTCTTGAGAGCTGCATTGTGTACAGGCGAGGTAAGCATGTGCCAGAGATCGGCAAACGGATAGCCTTTGTCGTCAATCGTCCTGCTGTTGCTGCGCCAGAAATGATAGCGTCTGAACAGCTTGTCGGGAGTGGCAATGTGCCATGCCGCCGGATAAGAAAACAACCCTATCCAGAAGACGACAAAGACCATAGTGAATGTGTGCGCCATTATCGAGGGCTGTTTTTTTCCGTTCATCTGCTTACTCTCCGGTGAAACAATTATAACACGCTGATCAGCATGTTAACCACTGACTCTTTCTGCGGCAGTCCGGATTTGGGTTTCCGGTTCGCTGCCTGGTCAGTCGGGGTTTGCGCCGGCAGAATAGATTTTAATCGCACCAACCTGGTCGGGAAAGCTGGGTGATGGAATGAAGGAAATGCCGAGACTGGGAAAATGCAGCCCCGGAATACCATCGATAATGGAAGGCGGACCAAATTGTTCGCGAATATCTGCCAGAGGAGTGCCAATCGAAAAGTTCTGAGGTGTGCGGCATTGACCTGATCTTATTGAATTGCGGGTCACAGTAATCTGTTTAACCGTGCCGGTTTTCGCATCTGAAATAAAGCTGAAGCCGCTGAAAATGTACTGGTTAGCATGCTCCGTTGAATTCTGGGCAATCGGACGACCAGCCTGGCTGAGAACCTGTTCAATCTGATCGCCGAGTTCGACGACTTTGAGAATGCCGTGACCGGCGAGAATTGGGTATTCTTTGGCCGGTGGCAACGCAACAGCAGCAGGCTTCGTTTCTGCTGCTGCCATTTGAACTGCAGTGGAAGCAGCGGCAGGCGTAAACTCTGTGCGCCCCCTCAGCGACTGCAGAGCTGCTACTGAAACTTCGGGAATTTGTGCCTTAATGGGTTCGTTGATTGGCAGGGGCATAAGCTTAGGAACCAATCTGGTTGAGGCCTC
>CAZPCO010000588.1:0-2216 GCA_964585025.1 uncultured bacterium
TGGAAATGATGACAGCGTGGGCGGTTATGGTGCGCCCGGAGGTCTTGAGAGTGAATGGCCGACTCGAAAAGTCTACAGATTCAATATCTTCCATGATGAACTCGGTGCCGAAACGTTCAGCCTGTTTCTTCATGCGACTGATCAATTCAGGGCCGTCGATACCTTCGGGAAACCCCGGGAAATTTTCGACTTCGGTGGTGGTCATCAGCTGCCCGCCGGGTTGCCCCCCCTTCATGAATCCCTCGACAACAAGAGGCTGAAGATCAGCGCGCGCTGTATAAATGGCAGAGGTCAGGCCGGAAGGCCCAGATCCGATGATGACAAGTTTCTTGGCCATGTTGATTCTCCTGAAGTTTTTTGCGATTATACCGCGAACGGTGAGGCAAAGCAAAATCAGTTGTGCTAGAATTGGCGAATCATCTGCCGGCAACCAATCTGGAGGAAAAATCCGATGAAAAAATACTTTCTGATCTGTCTGCTGCTTCTGTCAGTTGGTCTGACGGGCGCTCTCGCCGGCGACAATGCCGATTTAACGCCTGAAGAGGCTTTTGGAAGAATATTTTCAACGGCAAGCGCTTCGATCAGCACCATGTTCGATCCTGCTTTTCTCAAGCAGGTTCCCGAAAACAAGCTGCAGGAAATCGTCAAATTCTATCGCAACGAAGTCGGCGACTATCAAAGGGTTGAAACCCTCGACGAAGGATTCACCCTGCACTTTGCCAGCGGCACCGTACCGGCGCGCCTGAGTATTGATGCCGGCAACCGCATTTGCGGCCTTTGGTTTGGAGTGCCGCAAAAGACAGATGACAGCTTCGCTCTTGTTCTTGAAGGATTCAAGAAGAGCCGGGATCGCATTTCGATCTGCTTGCTTCGCTACCCCCCACCGACTGCTGAAACCGGCGATAAGGCCAACAACACAGCAATCACCCCGGAAGTGGTGGCTGAAATCGATTCAAACAAGCCTATGGCAATCGGTTCCAGTTTCAAACTGTTTCTGCTCAAAGCTCTCGAAGACGACATCGCCGCCGGTCGACGCCACTGGAGCGACCTGATCGAACTGCGCGAAGACTGGAAATCATTTCCGAGCGGCATTCTTCAGGACTGGCACGCCGGCAGCCGGCACTCACTCGAAACTCTGGCCGGGTTGATGATTTCATTAAGCGACAACACCGCCACCGACCATGTTTTCAATCTTCTTGGCTCTGAAACGGTTCGTAAATATCTGCCCGAAAGCTGCAAAGACATTTTCAACACCAGTCAACTGCTGAAAATGAAGTTTTTCTTTCCCGCAAAGGCAGCAGAATTTATCAAAGCCGATGCGTCCGGCAAAGCTGCGATAATTCGCGACCTTGATGCGATTCTCCCCGGTTCCATCGCCTCATATTCCTCTATCTACGGCCTGACCAATCCGGTGATGATAGACGAGCTCGAATGGCACATCAGCACCCGCACCCTGTGTGACACTATCTACAGCCTTCGCGACAGCATGCGGATCCGCATCAATCCGGCAGCCGGTATCGTCAACAAATCAGACTGGAACCTGGTCGGTTTCAAGGGCGGAAGTGAGCCAGGGGTGCTTAACTACACCTGGGTTCTGCAGAAAACTCCAACCAGCCCTGTTTATACCCTTTCATGTACGGCCAACAACAGCAGTAAACCTATCGACAACGACAGTTTCAATATCCTGGTAACCCGCATCCTGAATCTGATTAAGTCCGGCAACTGATTCAGACAAACAAACATGCCCGCAATCGAAGATCCCAGATAAGATGCGGCAGCAGTTTGATAAAATCTGCCGGCCTGTTCCAGGTCTCAGGAACGGCCGGCAGATTTTATCAGCTTTTGCGGGCGCGCGACAATTCTTCCTGAAGAGCGGGAATCAGCCGGTTAACATCTGTAACGATGCCGATGTCAGCACAGGAGAAAATTGGTGCATCTTTATTCTTGTTGATTGCCACGATAAATCCCGATTCTTCCATGCCGGCAACATGCTGGATCATACCTGAAATACCACATGCCAGATAGAGATCGGGCCGCACAGTTTTGCCGGTCTGACCAACCTGCTTGTCCTGGCTGGTCCAGCCAGAATCGACAACCGCTCTTGAAGCGGCGACCTGACCTCCGAGAATTTCGGCGAGACCGTGCAGTGATTTGAAGTTGTCGGGGTTTCCAAGACCACGGCCACCCGCGACCAGAACCGAAGCATCTTCGATATT
>CAZPCO010000589.1:0-2211 GCA_964585025.1 uncultured bacterium
GGTTCTCGAAAATGGCGTTTTTACGGCCGGCCTCAGCCTTGGCAGCGAGTTTTCGGTCATGGTCGAACTGGGAATTCTGCTCGACGTATTCGTCGGCATTTTCCTCATGGGAATCATGTTGTTCCATATCGACCGTGAATTCGATCATCTCGACGCCGACCGGTTCAACGAACTTTCCGATCTTGAACTTGCCCCCCCGTCAGTTGAGGAGGCCGAAGAATGAATACTGCCTGGACACTGATTCTACTGCCTGCCATTACCGGCATCTGTTCTCTGTTTATCGACTCCGAAAGATTGCGAAAAAATCTTCTGGTCATCGTTGCTTTCATCCATCTATTTCTGGTAATTCGCCTGTGCAAAGGTGATGCCGGAGAGCTTAACGGCATCTGGATCGGCATGGATCACCTGACCCGGATTTTTCTGACCCTGACCAGCCTGTTATTTACTGGCTCGGCGATCTATTCGATGACCTATCTCGACAAGCACCCGACTGAAGAAACTTCCAACCTCGCGAACTGGCAGTTTCTCAAAAACCGCAATGCCATTTTCGTTGCCTGCATGCAGATGTTCCTGGCCGCAATGAGCCTCGCTATTCTCAGTATGCATTTCGGCCTGCAATGGATAGGAATTGAAGCGACCACTCTGGCCAGCACTCCCCTGATCTATTACCATCGCAGCCGCCGCTCGCTCGAAGCCGCATGGAAGTATCTGATCATCTGCTCGGTCGGCATTGCCCTGGCACTGATGGGCGTTTTCTTTCTGGCAATGACTACCACTCATCAGGTGAGCACTTTTACCCCGGCCGGCCTGGTATTGTTCGCCGGCTATCTCAAATTGAGATGGCTCAAGGTCGCATTCATTTTCTTTCTGGTTGGCTATGGCACAAAAATGGGCCTTGCACCGATGCACACCTGGCTTCCAGACGCACACAGCGAGGCACCATCTCCGGTTTCAGCTATGCTTTCAGGTGCTTTGCTCAACAGTGCCTTTCTTGGGATTCTTCGCATTTATCAAGTCTGCATGGCTGTTCCCGGCACAGCGGCATTTGCTTCTGAACTTTTGCTCATTGCCGGCCTTGTATCAATGGGTGTTTCGGGTATCTTCATTCTGCACCAGCCAGATTACAAAAGAATGCTGGCCTACTCGAGCGTTGAGCACATGGGCATTCTGGCAACCGGCGTCGGCCTCGGCGGTTCGGCAATCGCGGGTGCCATGCTGCACGCCATCTGCCACTCACTGGTCAAATCATCGCTGTTCCTGCTTTCAGGCAATATTCTCGCCGCCTATGACACTAAAAAGGTCGAGAATGTCACCAACCTCCTGAAGAATCTTCCTTATACGGGTATGCTCTGGCTGGCTGGCTTTCTAGCCATAACCGGTACGCCGCCTTTCGGAACCTTTATCAGCGAATTCACGATTCTGCGTAACGCTCTGATCACCCGCAGCTGGTATACAGCCGTTCTGTATCTGCTGTTTCTGCTGATAGTTTTTATCGGTATGTTGACCATTTTCATGCAGATGACTCAGAGTGACAGAGAAAACCATCCTGAAGATCACGCCCATACCCGCAAACATTCGTCACGAAGACATTCGGGCCATCATGACCGGCACGAAAAGCATGCGCCCCTGCATACCGAAGAGAGCGCAATGTCTGAGAATCTTCTGCAACTGTTGACTCCATTATGTTTTCTTTCAACAGCGGCTATTCTCGGGTTTTACCTGCCTGGATTCGTCCGAACCGCGGTTAACGGTGCAGCAACCATTCTCGGAGGTGCAATACTGTGAAAAACCGACTGACACTTAAAAATGGCACCTGCGCCAGCCTGGACAAACTGCCGGTCATGGAGGTCGAAAACTTTCGTCAGCACCTGCTTGAACTCATTGGCAAGGGCAGCCGTCTCTCAGCATTGTTTGCGGTCCCGGAAGAAAAGGAATTTTTGCTTCTGGCTGCGGTTGCTGATGACGAAAAAACCCTGTTAGAGCTCTTTGCCTGCAGAACCGGAAAAAAATTCCCTTCTTTGACCCCGCAGATTCCGCAGGCTCACTGGTTTGAACGCGAAATTGCCGAAATCCATGACATCGAGATAACCGGTCACCCATGGCTGAAACCCATCAGATTTCAGCCCCGCCAGGGCCAGACTGGAGAAATTATACCGGGAGTCACCAGCTATTTTGAAGTCAAAGGTGAAGAAATACATGAAGTAGGCGTAG
>CAZPCO010000590.1:0-1731 GCA_964585025.1 uncultured bacterium
GAGAGCATCATAAGAACTGCAAAATCGCTGGCAGGAGCAATTGCCCGTTAGCACCAGTCATTTTCCAGGCTGTTTCACCCCAGGTGTGAAACAGCCTTTTTATTTGGCAAACCCTCTGTGGCATGAGATAATATGAGAAAGAGGTGCTATGGAGATTCAGAATTCAAGCAGCAGCCTGACCGAAAAATTTACGTTGTTTTTCATGATCGCTGCCGTCTTTGCATCTGTATCGTGGGGGCTCGAATCATGGTTTGAGGCCCATATTGGTGCGTTCAGCGCCGAACAGCGACAAAATCGTCGGCAGCAGGTCGAAGATATCGCGGCCCGTACCGACCCGAAACTGTTCATCATTCGCAGCATTCTACCAGTTTTACGCCAGGTCGGAGACAACCCGGAAATTGACCTGCAGAAACTCAGAGCTTACCACCAGAAGAAAAACCGTCTGGAAATGACCTTTTATCGCTTCAACAGTCAGGGCGAGCTGGCTGAAACTGCCCCGGAAAAAGCACCAAACCTGTGGTTGATGAAAAATCTGTTTCCCGTTCTTAAGGAAAGGGATATTAGAAAGGTTTCGCTGGCCCGTAAAAATCTCGACAAGAAGATCGAGTTTGCCTTCGGTTTTGGTAAAGATCTAAACTCGATCAGGGAAAACCCGGAAACAATTATCAATACCGTTTCGTCTGGCCGGGAAGGCATGCTGGCCTGGACCAGCCGCCCCAGGTGCGGTCTGATAGTCGTCTGCCAGGAACCTCCTGACGCCCGGACAGTCTTCAATATTCAGGTGAAGGGCGAACAAGTTGATCGGGCGCTGCAGCACACCGGGTTATTGGAAAAGGCGGGCCGCTCAAACAGCATATCGGCTCAGGCACACGCCTTTCTTTCCCGCGCCGGCAATGACTCCGGCTTTTTTGCCGGTCTCTTCTGGTCTTTTATCACCACCCGCGATGCGCGCACGGTTTATGGCGCATTCAAGAATACCGATGAGCCGCTGATTCGCACCAGATATATGTTCAGACTGATGATGGCCACCCTGCTGACCGCTATTTTTATCATGCTTCTGATCGCTGGTGCCCGGGTTGCCATCAGCCTTAAAATGCTCGTCACCACAATGTTTTTCGCCTCATCGCTGATTCCGCTCTCAGGCATCGCTTTTACCAGCATAGACAATCTCGACGTCTACAGTCAGATACAGACAAATAAACTGCGGGCTGCCAAAGAAGAAGCACTCGGTAACATGGTGCAGAATTTCAACAAGTATCTGGCTTCCTGCTCGGCAACTCTGCTTAAACAGACTGCTGATCCGGGCATGGGAAACGGCGATGCGAAGACCCTGTTGATGAACGCAGCCATAACTTCAGCATTTCCCGAGGCAAGAATCACCTTGAGAAACGCCGGTGCCGAACTGCTTTTCCTCAACACCCCTGATATTTCCGCAGGCCGTGAAACCGTTTTCAGATCGATAGCCCGCCGCCTCGTCGAACGCTATATTCCTGAACGCCTGCACGAGCATGAATACTCAGGCAACCTTTTTTCCGACTCCATTGTCCGCAAAGACGACATGGGGTTCGGTACCCTGCAGAACTACCCGGGGCGTCTTCAGTTCGTCAATACCGGCAATTCTGATATGATGCTATTTTACAGGCTGCTGCCAGCATCTGCAGGTGACGCAGCAATCGCTCAGGTTGAACTCTCTACCTTCGCGACGGTTAAACGCTATCTCCAGTCTTTGCG
>CAZPCO010000590.1:1741-2211 GCA_964585025.1 uncultured bacterium
AGCCTGGCAATCTGTGCCTTATATCCGGAAGGTTACCGCTGGTCGAGACCACCGCTGCTCAAACATCAGCGCCAGATGCTTCGCCTTGCCGAAGTTGCCCATGTTACCGGCAAAGCTCAGTTCAGACGATTTTCCGACGAATTGAACGGCTTCGCTCTCTGTGTTCCATCAACTGAACTCGCCGGAAACTGTCTCCTGGCATTCAGTTCCGCAGAGCCGCTCAATTCAGCCCTGGCAGCCATGAAACAGCGAATTCTGCTTGGCGCGCTGGTGGCTCTGGCATTGATTGCTTCTGTCGGCTTCTGGATTTCCCGTCAGCTGATAGCACCCCTTGGCCAGCTGGAAACTGGGCTGAAAGCTCTGGCCAGGCGGGATTTCGAAGCGCGCCTTGCCGTGCCCCCTGGTCAGGACGAAATAGCGCTGCTGTTTCATGCCTTCAACGACATGATGGCCGAAAGTTACGATATGCA
>CAZPCO010000591.1:0-2210 GCA_964585025.1 uncultured bacterium
AACCATCTATTTCCTGATCACCACACGTTTTTATGATGGCGACGAAAACAACAATTTTTACTGCCGCGACCGCATTAAAAAGGGCGATCCACACTGGCGTGGCGATTTCAAAGGACTGATCGCCAAGCTTGACTACCTCAAGGAGCTTGGCTTCACCGCCATCTGGATAACTCCCCCGGTTGAAAACCGCAGCGGCCTCGATTATCACGGGTATCACGCCTACGACTGGACCAGAATCGACCCCCGCCTCGAGTCTCAGGATGCGACTTACAAAGACCTGATCGTTGCCTGTCATAAGCGCGGTATCAAGGTCATTCAGGATGTAGTCATCAATCATTCATCAAATTACGGCATTCGCGGTCAGGTCTGGATCAACCGCCTGCCAATCAAGTATTTCAGAAAAAATGGTGTCACACCTGACTGGCCATACACCGGCAATCTCGGCAATTACAAAGAACCGTTCCGCATGGACAACGACAACCCGGTGGCTCCTGACTGGTTCAAAGCCCGCTTAAAAACCGACCCTGAAGGCACCGAACCTCTTCTCGACCCGGTTACCGGCAAAACCGTTCCCACCACCGACATAAGCCCAGAAAGATTTTTCGGCACCGATGTCAGCAAGCTTCCGCCTGAGTGGTATCATCAGAATGGCTTCATGTCAGGAGGCGACTGGGAAAGTCCTGCTTCACTGCAAAGCAAACACATGGCAGGTGACTGCCTCGATCTCGCTACCGAACGCGAAAATGTCAGAAATTATCTGAACTCGGCAATCTGTGGCTGGCTTGACCTGGGCGTCGATGCCATACGCCTCGACACCGTCAAACATGTCGAACGCAGCGACCTTCTTTCCTATGTCAACACCTGGAAAAATCATAAACCCGGCCTTTTCGTTTTCGGTGAAAATCTCGTCAAAGGCCATGGCTGGGGTGACCTCGGCGGCGACAACGGCCCGTCCGACATCCGGCCCTGGTGGTATACCCGACTTGGCAGTGACCCGCGGAACCCAAATTCCGGTGGTGACTCCGGTTTTTCGGTGTTGGATTTTTCGCTGTTTTCAACCTTTCGCGACAATCTGAGCCATGGTTCATACGGCGGCATCGGTGGTGTTATCGGCATGGACTGGGTATACGGTGATGCAACTCAGCTGGTTACCTTTCTGCAGAATCATGATGTCGGCCCCGACAATGATTTCAAATACCGCTTCAAAGGCGACGACTGGATGGCAGCAATTGCCTACAACCTTCTCTGGACTATCCGTGGCATTCCCTGTCTTTATTATGGCGAAGAAATCGCCTTCATGCGGGGCGCTCCCCAGGATATCTGCGGCAATACCGATACTATCGACTCAACCGGGCGGGCCTACTTTGGTGACCACCTCGAAGAAAGTCAGATCGCCAAAACTATGCAGCACCCGCTGTTCAAACATATCCGCCGGCTGAATCTGATCCGCCGCGCCATTCCAGCACTTCAGAAAGCCCCGATGAGCAAGGTCAACGAATGGGGTTCCGGCATGAGCTTCGTCAGAGACTTTAACAACGGTCAGAGTTACGTTGTCGTCGGCCTCTCGGCCAGCGGCGATCAGCAGATAACCGTAACCGGCATCCGCAACGGTCTGTATCGCGATGCCGTTACCGGCAACGAAATACAGGTAGGGCACGGCAATATCACCTTTAACGTAAAAGGCTGTTCTGCAGGCATTTACGTACTCAATGGCCCGGGGAAAATTGGCGAAATCGGTGATTTTCTTCGCTGAAACCCAAAGCAACCATGACTGCTGAACGCTGATTGTCATAATTGCCTGCTTGACAATCAGCTCGAAATCTCTTATAAATGTCGACCTGACTGACTAGTCAGGTCGACATTTATTATTCAGAAATTGAAAGATGCGTCATGGAAAGCAAAACCAGCAAAAAAGACCAGCTTCTTGAAGCCGGCCTCGAGATTTTCTATACCAAAGGCTTTGAAAAAGCCACGATCGACGAAATTGTCAATTTGGCAAATTGCGGCAAAGGTACTTTTTATCGTTATTTTCAGAGCAAAGAAGTGCTCTTTGATGAGCTGGAAAAGCGCTTTAGAGACACAATGATGGTTGAACTGCGCCAGACCTGCCCATACAGCCTGCCAGTGAACGAATTCGTCCGCTCAGCGCTGCATTCATTCTTGAAAATATTCAGAATCAATCAGCGGCTCGGGATGGTTAAAATGGCCAG
>CAZPCO010000592.1:0-2204 GCA_964585025.1 uncultured bacterium
AGTTTCAGATTGTAAGCGCCGCCTGAGGTGCTGACCCTGAATATCGAACCATTTGAAGAGCCGGCAGGAATTTCTATGGTCTGGGTTCCTCCCGGGAGACCGCTGACCTGTACTTTGCCGCCGGAAACAGCGGTCATCAGAGGAACTTTGAGAGTTGCTGAAGCCTGCTGAGAATGGCCGTGGCCGCCCCGGGAAAAAAAGCTTTCGAAGCCCCCGAAAGGTGAACCGCCACCCTTGCTGCCAGAACCGCCTAAGTTGAAACTTTTCAATATTTCGGAAAAGATATCGCTGCCGTTAACGTTACCTGAAGAAAAGAAATCACCGAACGGTCCGTCTTTTGAAAAGCCATCGAAATTGAAAGAACCACGCCCGGATCTGGCCGCATCATATTCCTGGCGCTTTTTGTCGTTGCCCAGGACTTCATAGGCTTCGGAGATTTCTTTGAATCTCTCTTCGGCGTTATGTACACCCTTGTTAATATCGGGGTGGTATTTTTTTGCCAGCCTTTTGAAAGCTTTTTTTATTTCATCCTGGCTGGCACTCTGCGATACTTCCAAGCTTTTATAATAGTCTTTCATGTCGGCTATTATATCATACCCGAGAAAAATTTTCATGAATTTCGCAGCCCTATGGCGGGTAGACATTTAATTCTGTATAATTTCAAAATACGACTGTATTCAGGAGAATGATATCTGCATGGCCAGAACATTTTTAAAGACAGCCTGTGCGGCGACGCTGGCGCTTCTGCTTGCCTTACCCGCTTATTCCCGGCAAGACGGCTCAATAGACCTTACCCAGTTTTTTGCCCGCCAGACTTCAGCTCTGGCTGATGACCCTGAAGAATCTGGTGCAATTGACGGATACGGAGCTGCGGCACCTCAGATTCCAGGTCTGGTTGCCTATGCCGATGTTAAGCCAAAAACCGTAGGTGATATTGAAACTTTCAGCAGTTTCAACATTCTCAGAAATGTGCACGAACGTATCAGCGCGCGGCTTGCTAAAATTGGCGCCCATTGCTATGTGTATGTGCAGCAGGGCAGGAATGTCAGTCAGCAGAATATCAATCGTATAGCCGAAACCTTTGATAAACGTATCTATGCCGAAGCCAGATCCATGTTCGGTTCAGAAAAATCACCCGGTATAGACCATGACCCGCGTATTACGCTTCTGCTTCTTGATATTCGCGATTATTATGACCCCGAACGTGGGGTAAAAGGTTTTACGGCTGGTTATTTCAATGCAGGCGATTGTTACAGTCGCACCAAGTTTCCTGAAAGTAATCTGCGTGAAATGCTCTATCTTGATGTATTTCCGGGTGATCCCTCGACCGACAAATTTCTCAGCGTCATTGCCCACGAATTCCAGCATATGATCCACTGGAGCTACGACGCCAAGGAATTCACCTGGGTCAACGAAAGCCTGTCGCAGCTGGCTCCCTTTCTTTGCGGTCTGGGGCATCCCTCGCAGGTTGAAGCCTTCATGCGCAATCCAGATAACAACATGCTTGCCTGGTCCGATGACGACATGATTGCCAATTATGGGCAGGTTTATTTCTGGGCCCAATATATTTCCACCCGTATTGCGAGCACCGATGAACGCCGCCGGGCCTTCATCCGCCGCATGGTCGCACAGAAATCGCAGGGGCTTTCCGGGCTGAATGCCGCCATCGAAAAACAGGGAATCAAAAACAATGTCCGCAACCTGTTCCGAAGCTTCTGCGTTGCCAACTATCTCAACGACGATCGCATCGAACGCGGTATCTACAGTTATGAAAAGTCTCTTTCAAGATTTCTTCTCAAGCCTGATATCAAAGTCGATGGTATTCCATATGAAGGCAAAGGCAGTGTCAAATGCTGGTCTGCAAGGGCTATTCAGATAAATCCTGCCGCTTTCAGGGGCAGTGATGCAAGATTTGCCTTTGCCGGTCAGAAAATCAGTGCCGCAGGGTATGCTAATGATTTTGACGTTGCCGTAATCGTTTATTCATCGGATGGAAAATATGAGCCTGTGGTGAACTGGCTTAATATAAAAGATTACAAAGCCATGGATGTCGTTAGAGTAACTGCCGAACACGACCGCCTGATGATGGTTGTCGTCAATCGTGGCCCAGAAGCCATGAAGGCTGAACAGGCATTTGCCAGAAATGCGACACCAGCACTGTTTTCCTTCAGAGTCAGCAAGGTTGGCACGCAAAGCAGTCCCGC
>CAZPCO010000593.1:0-2203 GCA_964585025.1 uncultured bacterium
GATGCCAATGCGGGCTCTGATTTCCGGCTTTCCTTCCTTTTTCCATTTTTCTCTGAGTCGCGCCAGAGCTTTCTGGTTTTCAATGGCGCATCGACAGGCTCTGATTGCGTGATCTGACTGGTCGACTGGTGCACCAAAAACTGCCATGATTGCGTCACCCTCATACTTGTCGAGCAAGCCGTCGAATCTGAAAATTATTTCAGTCATGGCAGTGAGATATTCGTTGAGCAAGCTGACAACGTTGAGCGGAGACATGCCTTCAGAAAGCGATGTGAAGCCCTCGATATCAGAGAAAAAGATAGTCAGATTACGTTCTTCGCCATGCAGATTCAGCTTTGCCGGGTTTTTTAGAATTTCATTGACAACCGATGCGGTAACATAATGCTGAAAAGCTGTTTTAATGCGCATCTTCTCGGAAAGTTCGAGGTAATAGCGGTGCCCGATCGAAAAAATCAGGGCGGCTGTAACCGAGAATACCGCAGCGGCAACGTCGAAGAGTTTTCCGAATAAAGTGAGGGATACGAAAGAGCTGCTTAGCAGCAGGATCACACATGCAACCGTGACCAAAAGCGAAGCGAGCGGCTGAAGGAAATTGAGAAGAACAAACATGAAAATAAGAATCAGTATCGTCGCCAGAACAGGGCCCTGAAAGCTGGCTGGTGGTTCAAGCCATCTCTGATTAAGCATATTGCGGAGAGTCAGAGCATTCAAATAAGGTGAATATTCATTGCCGCTGATCGGCGTATAAAACTTTTCCTCGGTCATCGAGCTGGCAGCACCAATGATTACCGCCCTGTTTTTGACCGCATCTTCGGGAATACCACCGTTCATCAGATCGAAAAAGGAATAGGTTCTGAAACCGTGCAGTGGCAGGTCGTAATTGAGCAGCATGTATTCGGAATTCACAAGGGGAATGGCAATCTGCCCTTCAGGAAGCTGGCAAAACATAGCATCCGGAGTGATGTTTATAAGATGGGGTTCGAGGCCTTTGAATAGCCGGTAGGTTTCGGCCTGAAATGAGGGAATAGATTTGCCGGTTTCGCTGGTAAAAGCCATGGAAACACTTCGAATAGCCTCATCGCGGTGATGTTTGAAATAAGTTGGTGCACAAATCGTCGCTCTGGAAAGGGCTGGGAAAGGTGGAGTCATGCGGCGGTCATCGCGCCTGAAGGCTCTCAGAACTACGCGGCCAGATTCTTTGACCGCATCGACAAGTTCCTGGTCGAGTTCCGGGGTTACTTCAGACTGGGAGGCAAAAAAAACATCGAGTGCTATGACCTTCGGACCATGGGCGGTCAATTTTCGGATTGCCGTAGCGTATACATCGCGGTCGCCCTGAAACAGCCCCGGAATACCAAGAATCGAGCGGTCATCGATCAGAATCAGGGTTATTTCTTCGTTGACCGGCACTACAGGAGCAAGGCGGTGCAAAACAGAAGCGTGACTTCCGGGAATGCTGTTGAAACGGAGTCGCGCCGAAAGCCAAAGATCATGAAGCCAGTTGTCGATTCCGGCGAAAAAGCCGCTGAACAGAAAAACAAGAAGAAGCAGCGAGCCTGTAAAAATCAGGTTCGCTGCTGCAATTTTGCCGGTTCGGGAAAGATTCATAGCGGGGCAGGAGTGAAATCAGCGTTTGGGAGGCTTGTTAATGCCACCCTTACGGTCAAAATAATTGTTGCCACTGTCAGGTACCTTCTGGATATCATCAAACTGGTTATTGTCATTGTCATCTCTTGTTACAACTGATGGGTCTATTGACCGCTCAACAATGGGCAGACTCGCCTTAATTGTTTTTTTGATTTCTTCCGGAGATGCGCCGGATTCTACCATTTTTCTGATTTTGGCACGATCTTCGCGGGCGGCGTTATTATCCCACTGACGTTTGACGCCTTTTTCCTTTTCGTGCTTTCTGTTGTAGCGACCGGCTGGGTTTTTGGGTTTCTGCGGTTCGTAGAGCTTGTCTTCACGCATCATGCTGAGGAAACGCGCATAAGCTTCACGGTATTGCTTCATGTATTGTACCATTTTACCGCGAACTTCAGGATCTTTTGCCCTTCGCGCTGACTGATATGCTTCGAAGGCCAGCATGTATTCCATTACTGCCTGCTCGATTTCTAATGCGGGGCGCAGGGTGATTTCGTCGACATCAACTTTTACTTCCTTCTCGATAGCAGGGTTTTCATCGTCTTCAGCCATAGCCGGC
>CAZPCO010000594.1:0-2202 GCA_964585025.1 uncultured bacterium
GAAAATCGGCAGGTAGAGAGAGATGACTATACCACCGATGACGACACCAAGAAATACAATCAACATTGGCTCGATCAATGATGCCAGGGTCTCGACTTTGTTGTTGAACTCTTCTTCATAAAACTCGGCAACATGATCGAGCATTTCGGGCAGGTTGCCACTGCGCTCACCAACAGCAACCATACGATTCAACAGTTCAGGTAACCAGGGAGCCTGACTGTCAAAACTCTGAGCGATGTCTTTGCCTTCACGGATCATTTCAGAAGCTGCAGCAATAGATTCACGAACGGGTTCGCGCTCAACCGACTGTCTTATCAGCTCAAGAGCACTGGTAACGGTTATGCCACTGTGAACAAGCATGGAAAAGCTCTTGGCGAATCCAGCAATTTCATAGGTGTGAAACATTTCCCCAAAAAGGGGAAGACTGAGGAGCATTCGGTCATAAAGGCGCTTTCCTGATCTGGTTTTCTTCATTGCCGTAAAGATGGTGGCCATGATGATAAGAGCTGCGGCAAAAACCGGAAAATAATTGATCAGTAAATCGCTGCAATGAAGGGTAAACTGAGTAAGAGCCGGAAGTTCGCCCCCAAATTTTGAATAGATTTCCTTGAATCTTGGAACTATTTTTATCAGAATTGCAACGACGACGACAAATGAGAGCGCCATTACCAGAACCGGATAGGTGAGCGCTTTTATAATCATGCCGCGCAGCTGGATGCGTTTTTTCAGAAGACCGGTGAGTCTGTCGAGAACCTGCGGCATTTTGCCTGATTCCTCGCCAACTTCAAGAAGCTGCAGATAAGTTCGGTCAAAAACCTCTGGAAATCTTGCAAAGGAACTTTTCAGACTGTTTCCATCGCTGATGTTGTCGACGATTGCACGCAGCGTGTTTTTCATGACCTGGCTGTCGGCTCGACTTACCAACATTTCAAGGGTTTCGATAATGGGAATCCCAGCACGCGTCAGGGTTCCGAACAGGCGGGTGAAATGATACAATTCGGTGGATTTAACACCACGACCAAAACCTGAAATTCTCTGGCTCTGAAGTTCAAGAGTTGCATCAATCGGCGTGTAGCCTCTGATCGATGCAGAGTTCATTGCATCGGCCTGACTTTCGGCTTCTATAAGCAGAACTTCGATATTTCCATCGGAACGCTGCGCTTTTACTTTATATTTCTGCATCCTAATTCCCTTTGTCGATTTCCTGACCGTCAGAAGCAAGCAGGCCGGAAAATGCATTGAAACCAATCTGTTTAGATGATGAACCGGTGAGGACTTTGATTGCTTTTTCAACTCCTGAATCAGAAGGCTTCGGTAAAATCAGGGAATGCGTCTTGCCAATACTGTCGGTGACTGCAAAGACACCCTCTGCTTCGCGATGAATTGTGACCAGACCTTGTTCAGGTTGCTGAGTTTCGTCGACAAGAAATACCCTGTTGTTTTCTCTGACAAGAAATTTGCTCGACCCCGCAGACCTGAATTCTCCGATGAGAGCGACGTCTTTCTGGGGAACAGTCATATCAGTTGTTTCAGTTGCGGCCGGAGATTCTTCGAAAACAGGGGAGTCTCTAAGAAATCTGTCGATCAGCGTTGTCGGTAACTTGACTATGGCTGGATCCAATACCGGCAATTCGATTGGATCTGCGATAGAAGCGACTCTCAGAACGAGATTTTCTGCGAGCTGATTGAGTCTGATTACCTGTTCGTCGATGCCGGTTGTCTCCTTTGGAATATTGACCATATCTGCTCGAAGTGGCGGAGAGACCTGTTGCAGTGGGGTGGAAACCTGCACCACCGCAGATGGTTGCTGAGATGCCGGTTCTGGAATAGTTCGTCCCCGACCGATTCTGACTGCGAGGTTGGCGGCAATGAGGACGGCAAATAAAGCCAGTCCTGCATAAACCCTGTTGTTGTTGCGTTGCTCAGCCATCAGTCTGAAACCTCACCCGACACTGTAACTTCAGCTGGGCTTCATGATTGATATCATCAAATGAAGAAAATTCGAGTGTTTCGATGCGGATTCCGGCGCGATGTGTCTCGAGGGCATGCAGCATCTGGCGCATTTGAGGATACCTGCCGTTAAAATGGAGTTCAAAAGGCTGGTCTACATAACCTTCTAGATTTTCACGGGCTTTGTAACCTAGATTAATCAGTCTGACGCCTGCAGAGGCAACCATGTCCGGCAGGTTGTTAATGAAATCG
>CAZPCO010000595.1:0-2197 GCA_964585025.1 uncultured bacterium
GCACTGCTGCAGCCGGCATTCGAAACCAAGTACTTTCCATCTTGTCGTGATTTCGGCGTCAGTCATGGTTTCACCAGCAACCTTGATCACATTGATAACCAGTCCCCGGTTTCCATTGCGCATTCGGACCAGGCTATGTAAGCCTGTAAGAGAATCTTCAATGCTCTGGTCTGGGTATAATTTACAGAAGAGGTTTTGTGAGAGGGTTGGAAAAGAGATTTCCACAAATGCCGGCTGGAGAACTGCAAGCTTTTGCAGGCCGGCATCTGTCAGTGCTGGTGCCTGGATGGTCAGGCCATAATGCAGGCCGGCTGCCTGGCATATAGTTGCAATTCCGTTGAGGTCTGGGTGCAGAAGCGGATTTCCCATTCCGCAGAAAGTGACCCTTGAGCCTAATTCTGCAAGCTGAGGGGCGATTGTTGCAAATACAGCGGTTTCAAGAAAACCTGCCGGTCTTGTCATCCGGTCGCGGGGGCAGAAAAGGCAGTTTTGACCGCAGACATTTGTCAATTCAAAGTCGACCGTAAAAAAGGCCCAGCGTTCATCCATGATTTTTAACCGCTCTTACCTGATCGAGCCAGGCAAAACCGTATTTCTGGTCGGGTTCGAGGTAATGCCCTTCGCTCCATTCATTCCATGAAGAAATCATGACGAAAGGGTGGGGAAACTCAGACTTTTTCACGGCAAATTCAACTGCCTGCCTGAGAAAACCGCCGAATGCCCCGGGGCTGGTGCCTGTTAAAACCGGTGACCATGGGTATTTTCTGGGCTTTTCCTGCCCGTAATCGGCCGCTCTTGCGTTTGCATCCCAGCCCGGGCTGACAGAAGGAACATAAGGCAGTCCGGTAGCCGACTGGTAATCCTGCCAGAGTTTTTGTTTGCCGTTGGCACAGACGTTGAAGTCCTGAAGATAGTCACCACTCCAGTCAGGAAGAAAGACGTAATGGGTGACGCTGTCAAAACCGATCTGTTTCAGAATCGGCTGATGAGCAGGAATTGGATCTATTGCGGCGAGATGAAGTTTATAACCCTTGGTGTCCAGGATTTTTCGGCCATCCTGAATAGCTCTGGCCGCCAATTCTGGGCCAAGTTGTCTGATGAAGAAGGTTGTGTCGAAGATGCTCAGATAGCAGGCACCGTTAACTCTGAAATAGTCGGGCTGGCAAAAATAATGTTCCGATACGTGATCGAGGAACTGCACAAAATCAGCCGGATCGGTATATACCAGGCGCGAGGGGTCTATGAGTCTGGCGGCAGCATCTTTTACCGGCATGACTTTTCTGGGCATACGATTAGCCCACATCAGGGCAAAAGCGGTTTTCCCACGCCGGCTGTTTTTGAGAAAACCTTCATTCAACGCTCCTTCGAGTAGTCGTTTACCGCGCGACCAGTAATAGGCAAAGACAAAAAGATCGACACCATATTGTTCGGCTGCAGCGATTTTTTTGCTGAACACTTCGGGTTCGGCTTCGTTTTCAGGCCCCCATAATGGCAGCTTTGGCTGTTCGTGCCCGCTAAAAGCAGGTTTGCAATTGTAAACCAGCTGCCATTCATTCCAGTTGCGTGGAAATGAAGCATCGCGCACCCGGCATGGGTGCCAGCCAGGATAATAGTAAGCGCCAATTTTCAGGTTTTCAGGATTCACAGAACTGATTCCAGGATGTTGAGGCCCTGCTCAAGCAATTTGAGATCTGCCTGGCTACCCATATGACCGATTCTAAACACCTGGCCAGCAAGAGGACCGTAACTTCCGGCGATGGCGAGTCCGCGTTCACGGCAACGCTTATCAAGAGTGTCCCAGGTCATGCCGAGTGGAATTTTCACAGCTGTGACCGATGGTGATTTAACTGCTGCCGGAGTCGGAAAAAGCTCCAGGCCCATCTTCTTAAGGCGATCAAAACAATAGCTTTGCGCCTGAATATGGCGATCATATACGGCTTCAAGACCTTCTTCAAGGAGCAGGCCGGCGGCTGTCGAAAGACCGGCCAGGCCATGCCAGTACATGGTATTTGGGAAATAAAAATTCTTCTTTGCGTGTCTGAATGGCTTGAAAGCGTCATAACCGGCATAATTAACCGCGTCGATGATTTCCCAGGCGCTTTCGCTGATGGCGACAAACGTCATGTCGGGTGGTGCTGAAAGACATTTCTGGCTGCCGTTGAGACAGAGGTCGATCAGATGAAGATCGGTATCGACC
>CAZPCO010000596.1:0-2195 GCA_964585025.1 uncultured bacterium
GGTCGCCGTGCTCCTGTAGCTTTCTCAGTTCCTTCCTACATCGTTTCTGAAAAAGTTAAGATCACCGACTGTGCGGATTCCTTCTGAGTGAAAACCTTGAATGGATCATTGCGAAGAGTATTGCTCTGCAGCAATCTCTTTATTTAAGGTCACCTAATGGCCTTGACTTCAACTGGTGCGGTATGATTTAGGTTGAATCCGGACCGGCAATGCGATATGCTTTGCCGGTCCCAATTTTTTCCAGCGGGTCGCACTTTATAAATGCAGCAGATTGACAGCAGTATTTACCGACGGGTTTTCAACATCTCCCTGCCTGCCATCGGTGGCTTTCTTGGGCTGATTCTTTTCGACATCATCGATATCTACTGGATCGAAAAAATTGGTACCCGGGCTGTTGCCGGGGTTGCTTCTGCAGGCTTTATTGTCTGGTCGCTGTATTCGATAATGCAGGTAACCGGTACCGGTTGCTCGTCGCTGGTGGCCCAGTTTCATGGCGGTGGCCGTCGTCGTCGCGCCTGGGAAGTCATTGTGCAGTCTGCCTGGCTCAGTCTGATTGTTGCGGTTCTGATCTGCCTGCTGTTTCTGCCCTGGATTGATCGCCCCTTTGCCTGGATGGGCCTCGACCCGGATACTGCCGCCTTGGCTGTCGAGTATTTTCAGATTATTCTTCTTGGGTTTCCGCTTATTTTCCTCGACATGCTGTCAGGCAATATCTTCAATGCTTACGGTGACAATCGTATCAGCAACCTGATCATGCTTGTCTGTCTGATCGCCAACATGATTCTCGATCCGGTGATGATGTTCGGCTGGTGGGGATTCCCGGCTCTTGGTACCGCCGGTGCCGCCTGGGCAACGGTTATCTGCCATGTGTTGTCGCTGATCATGCGGGCCTGGGTACTGCGGGCCCGCAATTACATTCCTTCACCGGCCGGTTTTCTGCGTTTTCGCACTTTTTACTACCGCAAAATCGTTGGAATTGGTCTTCCGAACGCCGCTACCTCATGGGTCTGGTCGATCGTCTACCCGTTTCTCACTCGCCTGATCACACCATTTGGCATGACGCCCCTTTCGGCGGTCGGTATTTGCCACCGTCTCGAAAGTTTTCCGTATTTTACTGCCATCGCCATGGGAATTGCGATGACCTCGCTGACAGGTTATTCGGTTGGCAGCCGCGAGCAGAACCGCATCGATGCAATTCTTGCTGCCGGTTTGCGGGTTTCTACACTGATCCTGCTGCCTTTCGTTCTGGTGTTTCTTGCCTATCCGCACTGGCTGGTTGGTCTGCTGACCGATGACCAGCTTCTGATTTCCCATGGAGCCGATTATCTGTTCATTATCGGTCTGCTGGAAGTTTTTATGGCCTGGGAAATGGTTATCGGCGGCGTTTTCACCGGCCTGGGCATCACTTACCCGACCTTGTTCATCACTTTGCCTTTCACGGTTGGGCGTATCCCAATGGCCTGGTTTCTTGCTTATTACCTGAATATGGGCGTTTCCGGCATCTGGTGGGCCATAAGCCTTTCTTCGCTGGCCAAAGGCATCGGTCTGCTGTTGTTGTATCGCTGGATGCGCCGGCGTACCGAAGGCTTCGTGCATATCACCGCCTGATCAGATTTGTGACATGACTGGCCAGTGACAGTGATCTAGCCATCAGTCTTTTCTTTTGATAACGACCTTGTCAGCGCGGTGGCCTTCGACTTCTTTGATTTTGAAACTGAATTTTTTCCAGGTCAGTTTCTCTTTCCGTTTCGGAAAATCCCCTTTGAGCCAGGTAAGAAAGCCGTTGAGGGTGTTGACCTGCCGCCTGACTTCATCGGGAAAATCGACATGCAGTGTGGCGCTCAGTTCCTGCAGCGATATGTTGCCGGCGACTTCAATTTCGCCGTTCTCATGGCTTTTGACCGCTTGAATTTCTTCGCTGTCATATTCGTCGCCAATCAGTCCGAACAAGCGTTCAACAATGTCTTCCATCGTGATAATGCCAGAAGTTGAACCGAATTCATCGACGACGACCGCCATGTGGGTCCGCTTGGATTTCATGCGCTCGAGCAGTTCGCCAAGAACGACATTTTCCGGAATATAGAGAGGCTTCAACATCAGTCTGGAGATCGAAAAATCGCCGGGCTTTGTCGGGTCGAGCTTGAACAGTTCCTTGAAATTGAAAACACCGACGACTGTATCGAGATCGTCTTTGT
>CAZPCO010000597.1:0-2193 GCA_964585025.1 uncultured bacterium
TGCTCTTTTCTTCAAGAATTGTGGTCTCTGGTCCATGGCCTGGATAAACCGGTCTGTCCGATAACGTAAAAATTCTCTCCTGAATGCCCTTTATCAGCCTGGCGCCATCACCACCGGGAAAGTCGGATCGCCCGACCGAACCGGCAAAAAGAGTGTCTCCTGAAAAGATCATTCCTGGGAAGATCAGAATCATTCCCCCGGGAGTATGGCCTGGTATGGCAGCCAGTTCTCCTGATAATGAACCGGTACAAAGCCGATCGCCGTCTTTGAGAAGCAAATCTGCCGGTCTGACGCTGACCGGATCGCCAAGATACAGAGACAGGTTGAGGGCTGCATCAGGAAGCATGGCGGCATCTTCTTCAGAAATGCAGACTTTGCTGCCGGGAAAAACGGTGCGAAAATACTCGACTCCGCAGATATGGTCGGCATGTCCATGTGTCAGAAAAATTGTGAGCCTGGCTATGTCGAGCTCTTTCAGGCGGCCGGCAATCGTCTGTGCGTCTTCTGCCGGGTCGATCAGAATGGCTTCGCGCGAACCTTTTTCGTAAACCAGATAGGTGTTTACTTCGAGAGAGCCAAGGATGAATCTTTCACAGACCAGATTACCGCTGTTGAAGGTTACCATAGACCGTTACCTGTACTCGTCTTTGACAACGCCGATATATGGCAGATTGCGCAGATACCCTTTAAAGTCGAGCCCGTAGCCGACGACAAACTCGTCTTCAAGAGTGAACCCGCAATAATCTACTTTTACATACTGCTGCTGATTGGACGGTTTGTTACAGAGAACGCAGACTTTGATGTCGGCCGGTTGACGGTCTTGAAGTATTTTGACGATGTATGACAGAGTGAGCCCGGAATCGATGATATCCTCTACAATCAGGACGTGCTTTCCCTGGATGCTGTCCGACAGATCTTTATCGATTTTAACGATTCCGCTGCTGCGTGTCGAGTCACCGTAACTGGAAACAGCCATGAAATCGAGCCGCTGTGGCACGCTGATGTGACGGCACAGGTCGGAAGTAAAGAGGAATGCCCCTTTTAGAATGCAGACGATTTCAAGCTCCTGCCCCTTATAATCGGCTGAGATCTCTTTTCCAAGTTCGGCAATGCGCTTCTGAATTTCTTCGGGGCCAATCAGAACTTTAGCTATATGTTGATCAAGCTTTGACATATCTTTTCGCCCATTCAAGAGTCTTTGTCAGGCCTTCAGTAAGGTCTATTTTTGGTTCCCAGCCGAGGATGGTTCTCGCTCGGGTAATATCAGGCTGCCGTCGGCGCGGGTCGTCCTGGGGCAGGGGATGGCAGACCATCCGGGCTTTGATGCCGGTCAGTTCAATGATTTTTTCGGCGAATTGTCTGATGGTGATTTCTGCCGGATTTCCAAGATTTACCGGATTCTGGTCGCTCTGCTCCATGACCCCCATCATACCTCTGACAAGGTCTGATACGTAGCAAAAGCTGCGCGTCTGCGAACCATCGCCAAAAATCGTCAGTTCCTGGCCGCTGAGAATCTGTGAAATGAAGGCGGGCACCACCCGGCCATCGTTCAGGCGCATTCTTGGTCCATAGGTGTTAAAAATTCTGATGATTCTGGTATCAACTTTATGAAAATCCCGGTAGGCGACAACGATTGCTTCGGCAAACCGCTTCGATTCATCATAGCAGCCGCGCGGCCCGACCGGATTGACGTTTCCCCAGTAGGTCTCCTTCTGCGGGTGAACTTCAGGGTCACCATATACTTCAGAGGTGGAGGCGAGCAACAGGCGTGCGCCATGGGCTTTGGCCATTCCGAGCATGTTGTGAGTGCCAAGGGCGCCAACTTTAAGAGTCTGAATCGGCAGTTTCTGGTAATCTACGGGGCTGGCTGGTGAAGCCAGGTGATAGATCCGGTCAATTTTTTCGGCCAGATAGATCGGCTTGGTAATGTCGTGTTCGATGATGCATAACTTGTCGGTGGAAAGATGTTCGAGGTTCTTTCTGGAGCCGGTTATGAAATTGTCGATTACCACAACACCATGGCCCTGAGCCAGCAATTCTTCAGTCAGATGTGACCCGATAAAACCGGCACCGCCGGTGACCACAATTCGCATATTGTCTCCTGCCAGTTGATTGGAAATCAGTTAAACATCAACTGTTCAAAAGGTCAAGGCGAAAATTTGGAACCTTTGCCTTGAAGCACAAGTCTATTAA
>CAZPCO010000598.1:0-2188 GCA_964585025.1 uncultured bacterium
CGAGGCGGTAGAAGACGATGGCAAGGTTGTTGTGCGATTCTGAATTTTTCGGGTTCAGCTCGATAGCCTTGGAGAAGGCGATAACCGATTTGTCGTCGAGACCCTTGTTGTAGTAGGCAACGCCAAGTCTGAAGAAGATATCTGCGTCTTCGGGGTTGAGGTTGGCGGCTTTTTCCCAGAGGGAAATGGCCTGGTCTTCCTTGCCGAGGTTGTAGTAGGCAATGCCTAGTTTGAAGTGGATTTCGGGATCGTGACCGCGGACATCGAGGCATTTTTCCCAGTAGTCGATGGCACGCATGTCTTCGCCTTTGTTGTAATAGGCGATGCCGAGGTTATGCAGCACTTCGTAATTCTGCGGGTCGAGCGAAACTGCAATTTCCCATTCTTTGAGGGCTTCGTCGATGCGATTGAGCTGGTAATAGGCGACGCCGAGCTTGAATCTGGCTTCGCTGTTCTGCGGGTTTTTGATCAGTGACTGAACCCACTCGTTGATCGCCTGCTCGTATTGCCCCTTGGTGTAATAGGCTATACCCAGATTATAATGGGTATTGGCTTCGTCCTGCAGATATGTGCGTTTCATAGGGCCTCCAGAAATCTGTTATTTGTTTTCGCCGTTGCCTGACCGCGAATTTGGAATACTTTCAAACCGGTTAACCATCGAGCTGATGGTGTTGCCGAACATTTCGAGAACTGACTTGAGCTTGTTGCCTCGTTTGAAGCTTTGCAGAAGAGTAGCTCCGGGCATTTCAAGCCTAGTGGATTTTAGTTGCAAGCGGTGTCGGTACGCAAGTGTTTCCTGAAAATTAATTGCATGGTTCAACTGTTCGATGTCATGCATTCTCTTTTTGTCGTTCCATGCATGCTGCAGCCTGGTTTCTGATGGATGCGAATTCTGACTGACGATTGTCGAAACAAGGAACTGCAGATAGAGATCGAAAGAATGCCCGATAATGTGGAAACCGCGGGTGCGGGCCGACTTCATACTCATGGCGGCGGGTTTTGCGGTTTTCTGCCACCAGATCTGCTTGAGATAAACAATTCTTTCCGGTGGGGTGGGAGCGAATTCAACCTTAATACCGGCCATGTTGTCTAGTTTATACCCGGTCGTGAACGGCATAAAAACGGTTGCCGGGGTAAACCGGTAAACTGAAAGAGCCAGGTCGGGCTTGGGGCAGGCTTTGATTTTTGGCAGGCGTTTCTGGCTTCTAACCGCCTCGGCGTTTGGAAAAGCCGGCCGGTTGAGACTCAGAAATACCGGTGCGTTTTTGTGTGCACGCCGGGAATAATCTGCCGGAAAGCTCATTGAGATTTGCCGGCGAAATTTTATTGCGGCTGGCAGCCTTTCTGGAAAGCAGAAAGGAAGATAAGGTGTGAGAACCGAGGGCTCAAGCACTGACCCCTGAGTAAATGCGCTTGAAGGCTGAGCGTATGGTACTGTGCGCCCGAAACCTGTTAAGAGGTTATTCAGACGGGTCTGCAGGTGATTGCGTTCTTTCTGCAGAGCATCGATGCTTTCGACCAGTTCGCGTTCGCGTATTTCTAGAATCTCGAGTGAGCTTTTAAGTTCGCGATTGCTGGTAAGAACGTGTTGCAGATCCCTTTCTGCCTTGTCACGAACCGATAGAGCCATTTTCTGTTCGTCGGCAGTCTGTTTTAGCTGCTCAGCCGCTTTGCGCAGGTGGTCTTCGTATTCGGCATTCTGACTTTTCAGCTGGTAAAGACGACCGCGCAGGTCGTCAAGTTCCTTTTGCGCTGTTTCAAGCTCTTTTTCTCGTTTCTCGAGAGTCGATGAAGCGGACGAAAGACGCAGGCCAAGCTCTTTTGTATGCAGCTGCATCTGAGTGACCTGAGAATTCAGGGCTGCAGTCTTTTCATTGGCAGCCTGTGCCGATTTCTGGGCGTTCTTCAATTCGATAACCGAATCAGCAAGACTAAGCTTGAATTCGTGAATCGTTCGTTCCCGGGCCTCGATTTCCTGGCGAAATT
The DNA here is from genome assembly GCA_964585025.1 of uncultured bacterium. Taxonomy (GTDB): domain Bacteria; phylum Muiribacteriota; class Ozemobacteria; order Ozemobacterales; family Ozemobacteraceae; genus Rifleibacterium. The sequence continues at coordinate 1,987 of CAZPCO010000598.1, forward strand.
TCTCGATTCCGGCAGAGGATGCCGATTGCTCGACAAGCTGCCGGGCTTCTTCACCCAGGCGGTCGAAATCTATTTCCGCCAGTTGCTGCAGGTTGCCCAGCAGTTCGCGGTATTCTTCGGTTTCCGGCAACTGGCGTACAACATCGATAATATGCTGCACAAAGAATTTAACAGCCTCGAGCTTATTCGACAGGCTGTCAGG
>CAZPCO010000599.1:0-2183 GCA_964585025.1 uncultured bacterium
TTTTGAAGCCGGAAGTGTCATACATGCTGTCGAGATCAAAGCCTCAAGAACCCCATCCCACAAAGACACAGCCAATCTCAGAGAATTTGTAAAACAGGCAAACAGGCCTGCAAGGGGCTATCTGTTCCACCTCGGTGAAGCTTATGCAGAAATCGATGGCATTCAAATGATTCCTGTCTGTGCACTTTTCCGGGGGAAATGAACGACTTGATAACATGGGAAGCCAACTCGGCGGCATTAGTTGTAACACGGATGCCGAAGTTCGACGCGGTGGTGCATAAGCCGTAATACGAAAGTATGAACCATCTTTCAGTTTACATGACTAAGTAATTAACAAGCAGGCCTTTGTTATTGCTAAACTAAAATTTTCATCCCTGGGGATTATAGCGGTGCTACTCTCTGTGCCACATTAATAAGCAACAACAAAGCATCTTTAAGAAATTTGAACGTCGTCCTTCCAAGTAGTTTCTTCTTGAAATTGGCCGTTTTCAGACCATTCCTTCTGGACACCATCCTGCTTGAGTTATTGGCACGGTTATCGCTGATTCTGCTTCGTGGGCATTTTGACATAATAAAACCCGAATGCTATGCTGGCCATCGAGAGAAAATTTCTGGCAAGGACTGAGCATGTGAACCTGTTCTGGCTGGCTTATCATCATTTTCGTTCGCAAACCCTGATGGCTTTGCGCGAGATGAAAAATTTCCTGAGATTTGCTTTTCATGGAAATGTGGCTGGAACCTGGAAAATTCCGGTTACAGAAATCAAATCTGGAACATCGCTAATCAGAAGGGCTCAGGAGAATGTTTTACGGTTTTATCTCGAAACATCTGATATTCCTGGCTTCAAAAGCCTGTTTTGTCACGGGGTTTCGGCCAATTCTGAAGTTGGCGGCAATACCCTGCTGGTCTGGGCTATTGATAAGCAGGATTCATCGCTGGCCGGCTTCTTGATCGAAAGCGGCGCCTTTGTTGATGCAAGAGATGGGCATAATAAGCCAGTTCTTATAAAGGCTGTTGGAAGAACTGTAAATGTGACTGACAGCCAGTCTGGCCGTGTTGAAATGGTTACGCTGCTGCTGAAGAACGGTGCTGAAGTCGATGTGACTGATCAGCATGGCGATACCGCCGCAATGATAGCTTTGAACGACAGAAACATGCCGCTGTTCCGCCTGTTGGTCGAGAGCGGAGCTCATGTGAACCACAAGGGAAAATGCGAGTCACTGCTGGCGGCGGCGGTGAGAATGCAACTGCCGGAGGCTGTTCAGCTTCTATTGGAACATGGTGCAGAGATAACCAGGGATTCCGAGGGGCGGCCGCTGCTACATCTGGCTGTGCTGATGAACAACCCGGAAATCGTGAATTTATTGCTTGAACATGGTGCAGATGTGAAAGAGCGCAACGAGTCCGGCGAAACCCCATTCATTTTGAATGCCGGCGGCCATTGCAGTGAAAGTATTGCAGAAGCTCTTCTCAAGGCTGGTGCCAATATTGATGAGAGAGCTTCAGATGGCAGCGGCGTGTTGCATATCGGCCTGTATGATTTCGATGTTGAAAAAGACTCACGATGGTTTGATTTTCTTCTCAAACACGGGGCTGACATCAAAATGAAAGACAATGAAGGAATGACCCCATTCGAATTTGCGATGCAGCTGGAAAAGCTTCCATTGATGGATTTTTTTCTATCCCGCGGGGTTGACCCGAATGGCGATGATAAAGAAGCCATGTCGCCTCTGATGAAGGCAGTTTTGAAAAACCAGCTGTCGATTGCTGAACTTCTTCTCAAACATCATGCCGATCCTACACTCAGGTGCGGCAACAAATCGCCGCTGGAATACGTTTTAAAACACGGCAGTTCTGAGATGAAACAGCTTTTCAAGCCATTCTCTGTCTCCTGATACGCCTGCTGAGGAATAAATATGAAGTTTTCAGAAGCCAGACTCGTTATCTCGCCCGAAACGGTAGAGAAGCTCAAGAACCTTGTCAAAAGAGTGTTCAGAAGACAGAATGCCCTGCAGATATTTATTGCCGGGGTATTCTTGATCGTTTTTTTCTATTTCATCTTTCCGCCCGATATCCATGGGCGAATCACCCGAATCAGGAAATTGCAGCCGCAAAGAAGTTTTCAGCCTAAAAGCGGTTTATACGAAAAGATTCAGACCATGCATTTGGAAATCGATATGGGT
>CAZPCO010000600.1:0-2174 GCA_964585025.1 uncultured bacterium
GCACTTCCATGCGCTGGCCGCCGAGAACGAGGTAGTCGACCTTGTTTTCGAGCGGAATGATGAAGCGGTTGAAAATTTCTTCGACTTCGCAGCGCTGGCGGCCAAGGTCGTCGATGAGCAGAACGCCGCCGGTAGCCTTAACTTGAGGCGGAGCGTCAAAACAGCCAAATTTGTTGTTGTATTTGACTTCAAGGTCTTCGAGAGTCAGTTCACCGCCGGCGGTGATCAGTGGCGGATTGACGGCGACCCAGCGTTCGTCCAGGCCTTCCATATCGAAGTTCTCGATAACCTGATGACAGCTCGGGTCGAAAATTCTGACTAGCTGATTGCTGACTTCGACGGCGTAGGGAACGACCATCGGCGGCAGCAGTTTGACTACCGAGCTGCACAGGAAAGTTTTACCGTTGCCGGGGAAACCGTAAACGAAGGCGGGTTTTCGGGCACAGACCGCCTGACCGATCTGAAAAAGCACGTCTTTGTAGCCGAGATGATGCGAGAACTTTTCTTCCATCAGTTTGCGGTTGATCGAAAAGCTCTTCTTGCCCTCGTCGAGCATCTTGCGGGTAACCCTGATATACTCTTCGAAGCTTACCGGAACCGGCCCCAGATACTTGTCGCGATCGAGAATATTCTTGGCGCGCTCGGTTCCTTTGGGGTAAAGACCATACTGATAATCTGAACCCATACCGGTGCCGCCGACCATGCCGACGATTTCGGTCTTCTTGAGGTCGGCGATGATCGTCTGCACGATTTCGGTGTCTATTTTGAGTATCTTGGCAAGTTTGCGCGGCACTTCCTTGCCATGAACGTAGAGTTCCTTGATGATCTGGCTGGTTATGATTTCGGGGTCGACCTTCAGGTCAAACAGCGATTTGGACTGAGTCGGAATAATGGATCGCAGGTCAAGTGCCATAAGTTTCCTCCATTTAATCTCTTCTACGAAATGATATAACAGTTTTCGCCAAGACATTCAACCATGACCGGCACCATGTCGGGGCATTATCTGGTTTAAAGGCGCGGCAAAAAGGGTTATAATGGCGGCATGAAAAATCTGCAATTGAGTTCTATCGTTCTGCTGGCGGGCAACTCAACCCGCATGGGACGGCCGAAGCAGCATATAGAGCTGGCCGGGATGTCCTTTCTGCAGCATGTGGCCGGCAAACTTCTTTTGTGCAGAAAGCATCTGCAGAAGATGGTCTTCGTTGGCCAGGCGGGTGACAATGTCAGTCAGGCTCTCGTGAAGGACATCGACAGCACGTGGGTAGAGAATCCTCGACCTGAAGACGGCCCACTCAGCTCCATCCGTCTGGCTCTTGGAATACTCGATCCAGACTCAGCGCTTATTCTCTGGCCCGTCGATCACCCGATGATCGCTGCCTCGACGCTGGCAAAGCTTATCGACAGCTGGCAAATGCAACCGGAAATGATCACCGTACCATCTGACGGTCAGAGGCGCGGTCACCCGGGCATTTACCCGGCATGGTGCCGACCGCTGTTTTTTGAAGTCGACCCGGCCAGGGGAGCACGTCAAATCATGCAGATGCACCCACAGCGCATCGTTCATATGGTCACCGATGACCCATGGATAACCCGCAATCTCAACACTCCGGAAATGCTCGCAGAAGCTGCCGACTGCTTCAACAGGTCAGAGGTAAAGGTTCCACAATCAACAAAGTGATGTCATCAGGTGGTTCCGTATCTCCAAGCCAGTGCTTGAAACCTTCGACAACTTGATCAACTGCCATTTCCACTGGCAGATCGCGTGTCTGGCGCAACAGCTCATGAAAACGCACTTCGCCGAAAAATTCGCGGCTGATTTTGCGACGGGCCTCGGTTATACCGTCAGAATACATGATGATGCGATCGCCAGGTTCGAGCTTTACATCGAACTGCTCGTAAGTGAAGTCTTCGGTGAGACCAACCGGCACGTTTCCTTCACTGCGAACGACCAGACTGCCGTTCATCTTCTGAATCAGCAGCGGCGTGTGCCCGGCCCGGCAACAGGTCAGCAGGCGGTTACGCAGATCAATCAGGCCGTAGATCATGGTGAAATACTGATAATTATTCTTGTGCAGCAGAAACTCTGCATTCAGTTCTCCGGCAACCTCAGGCGGTGCGCGCGGGAGTCCATCAGGCCGAATGAGAATACTGTTGGCGCCTTCCCAGGCGGAGAG
>CAZPCO010000601.1:0-2160 GCA_964585025.1 uncultured bacterium
GGTGCTTTTATCGGTAATAATTCCAGCTTATAATGAGGCTGATAACATTTCGACCTGCATCAACAGTGTAAAAACTGCACTGGCCGTGCTTCAAGCTGAAACAGAAATAATCGTTGTCGATAATGCTTCAACTGATCGAACCCCTGAAATTGCGCGCAATCTTGCCTGCCGGGTCGTTCACGAACCATTCCGCCAGATCGCACGGGCACGGAACGCCGGTGCAGCGGCGGCGGCCGGTGATTATCTGGTGTTTCTAGATGCCGACACCTCGATTTCCGCTCCCATGCTGGGAGAGGTAGTCAGACTGCTTAAAACTGGCAGAATTGCCGGTGGCGGAGCCAGAATTGAATTTGACGCGCCAACCAGCTTTCTGGCTGGATCGCTGCTGCGTTTCTGGCATGCCATTTCACGCGGGGCACGCTTTGCCGCCGGCTGCTTTATTTTTTGTACCGCAACCGCTTTTAAAAATGCCGGCGGCTTTGACGAGAGGTTTTATGCTTCCGAAGAGATTGGATTTTCAAGGCGTATGCGTGCCGCAGCCATCAAAAACGGGCAAAAGTTCGTGATTATCGACCAGCCGGGAATAAAAACTTCGACCAGAAAAAATCAGCAGATAGCCCGAATGGTACTGACGATGCTGACCATTGCCCTGTTTCCGCCGGCAGTGCGTTTCAGAACTTTATGCTTTTTCTGGTATAACTGCCGGAAATAGCTTTGCTGCTTCACGGCAAAACCGTTCTTCAGAAAAGCTGTCACCGGCGAAACAGTTCAGTATTTGCCAAGATCATGGTCATCGAGAGAAATGATTTTTTCCGGTGCAAGCTTTTTCGTGGCAAAAGCCTTTTCGGGCTGCAGCCTGTGGTTTTTTGCCGTATCGCCTGCATGGGGACGCCTGCTTGCTCTATTGGCAAACGCATGTTCTTCATCTGGTCTTTCACTGAGTGCCTGCGCAGAGACAACGCTTTTCAGGACAAAACGGTTCAATACATCGCGGAGGTGGGCCGCCTGGCCGGCCAGCTCTTCGGAGGCCGCAGCACTTTGTTCGGCAATCGCCGTAGTCTGCTGAGTAACGCCCTCGATCTGCGTAAGGCCTTCGCTGATCTGCGCAATTCCCTGTGCCTGCTCGTTTGATGCGGTTGCAATTTCCGCTACCAGATTGTTTGCCCTGGTTATGCTGTTAACGATCCCTTTGAGGGCTTCAGCGGTACGATGGGCAATTTCTACCCCGTTGGTGGCTTTAGAAACAGAACCTTCAATTAGATCTGCCGTATCCCTTGCTGCTCTGGCGCTTCTGGCTGCAAGATTACGAACTTCTTCGGCGACAACAGCGAAACCTTTGCCGTGCCTGCCCGCCCTCGCAGCTTCTACTGCAGCATTCAAAGCCAACAGATTGGTTTGAAAGGCAATATCATCTATGACCTTGATGATTTTCGAAATGTTTTTGCCAGAACTATTTATGTCATCCATGGCCGTCATCATTGCATTCATCTGGGTGTCGCCGCTTTCAGCAGCTAATCTGGCATCGGCGGACAATTGACTGGCCTGCTGGGCATTATCGGCATTCTGACGTGTCTGTGACCCAATCTCGGTAATTGAACTGGAGATTTCTTCGAGAGAGCTGGCCTGTTCGGTTGCCCCTCCCGACAGTGACTGACTGGCAGCCGACACCTCGGAAGAAGAAGAAGCGATCTGCTCGCTGGCTGTTTTGACCTGGCCAAGAACATCATTGAGGGTTTCAGCCATTTTCTTCAGAGCCAGACCAAGCTGATCATTATCAGAGGCTAGTTTAACCTCGACATTAAGGTTGCCTTCGGCTATTTTATCAGCGATTCCTGCATTTTTAGCAAGATTTTCAGCCATAAGATCAAGAGAGAGCCCAAGCTGCCCGACTTCATCCTGAGTCTTCAGGTCGAGCCTTCTGCTAAAAATGCCCCGGGAAATTTCCTCGGCCAGAAGAACGCCTTGACTGATAGGAACAGTTATTCCCCTGGTGATTATATAACCAAGACTGACGGCTACCACCATGGCGACGAACAAAAGAATCATAATGCCACTGACGATTCTGCTGTAGGCTTCGCTTGCCTGTTTTGCAGTTTCAGCAATGATTGCATCATTCATATCGTTGAGTTTATCAAGGTGATTGCGGGAATTTTCGAATTC
>CAZPCO010000602.1:0-2154 GCA_964585025.1 uncultured bacterium
TCGGGTACTGCGGAGAAGTGCTGGTGTGCATGTTGAAGTTTTCCATGAAGAATTCTTCAATATCTTCGAATTCGGGGTCGTTGACGTGAATCATCGATGCCTGGCTGAAAGCGCTCATGGTTTTGTGCGTCGACTGAGTGGCATAATCGGCACCGGCTTCCATAGCACAGGGATAAAAATGCGGGTGAAATCGGGCATATCCATACCATGCCTCATCGACAATTACCTTGATCTTTCGTTTATGAGCTTCTTTAACAATGTCGGCAATGTCATAAACCAGGCCGTCATAAGTACAGTTGGTTAAAATCATGACCTTGAGCTTCTTACCCATTGCCAGAGCTTTATCCATGGTAGCGATTATGCGCTTTTTGGGAACCGGGCCAAAGATGCCGTAGCGATTATTCACTGAAGGCGTCAGATAGATAGGTTCGGCTCCGGCTATGATGGTTCCGTAATGCACCGACTTGTGGCAGTTTCGATCGAGAAGAATGGCTTCGCCGGGGCGCAGCAGGCTCTGAATCAGTATTTTATTGGCGGTACTTGTACCATTGGTACAGAAATAAGTGTAACGGGAACTGAAAGCCCGGGCTGCCAGTTCATGTGCTTCTTTGATGACGCCGTTAGGATGCAGCAGAGAATCAAGCATCGGCACCGATACTGAAACATCAGATCTGAATAGATTGGCGCCGAAAAATTCGTAAAATTCGCGGGTCCAGATCGAGTTTTTTACTGAATAACCGGAAGCATGCCCCGGAGTGTGCCATGAATCCTTTGATTTGCGTGCATATTCCAGCAGTTTGTCGAAGAATGGCGCCCGATTTTTGCTGTTGAGAACTTCGCTGCGAATTTTTCGTACGATGTCGTCGTAATCGTTGTCACCTTTGTAGAAATAGCCGTTCAGATCGCCGCCGGTATTGAAATAGGGCAGATCTGCAGATCTGGTGAACAGGAAAATATTGACTTCAAAGCGAATGACCTTGAATTCTTCAAATAATTCAGAACCTTTGAGGGTAACACTGCGAACCAGTTCACCTTCTATATCGCTGACCGGAAGTTCCCATTCGGTCAGAATGACGTGAATCAGCCCGTCTTCTCTAAGCAGGCGGCAGGCCAGTTCAACGCTCTGGGCAGTGACAACATTGATTCCGCGTGAGGAAAGTTCACGGCTTTCAATTTCAAGAGATTTCAGGTCGGGGTTGAGCAGCAAAACTCTATATTTCATGCATGATTCCTGTCGAGGGTGTTAGCAGTGTCGTGCGGTCGCGGGTGATTCTAACACGCTTTTGTACCCTTGCATAGGGGGGAATCAAACCTGCCAGTGTACCCAGAAACCTCTGCGTTCTGCCTGCAGAATCCTTGCAGTTCCACTGATTTCCTGCATAATGGCTGCGATCGCTGCCGGATCGATTCTGGGAATACCAGATTTTTCACGTCCAGAACGATTGTTTCGCAAGTTGTCGATGATTTCAACAGGAGTGCTCAAACCGTACCCGCCGCCTATCAATGCCTGCCCACCAGGTTTTAGACAACGTCTGATGTCCGAAAAAGCCGCCGGCAGATCAGGCCAGAAAAATACCGAACCGCGGCTGAAGACGGCATCGAAAAGAGCACTGCCAAAGGGCAGATTGCCGGCATCACCCTGCACCAGGTTTGCATGTGAAGCCCGGTTTGATTTAGCGGCACGTTCAAGCATCGAAAAAGAACGGTCGAGACCGATCAGTAAAGAGGGTTCCTGCTCTGAAAACTTCTGTAACATGAACCCCGGACCACAGCCAATTTCTAGAATTGCAGCTCCGGCTATCCGGCAATGCAGAATTTCGATAAAATCGTGCAGCAGCCAGGGATATACCGGAAGCAGATTCTCGCCGGCATGCTTCTCAAAATGACTGCCATCATCATTTTTCCAGTCGTTGTTCATTGAGTTGTCTGCTCTTTCATTTCATTCTTTGCTGCAAAAGCGCCGAATAGCATTATTTTTTCAGGATACCCGCGCTGGTTATTCTCATGAGCCCAAGGTTTCTGATCCTGCCGAATGAATGGAGGTAATCAAGGGTGGAGCTGATATATGGCCCGGCCATAGAACCGCCCCATTTCGTATTCAGAATACAGTATCTGCAGAAGTTTATGTTGAATCATGATTTGAATACCCTGCAT
>CAZPCO010000603.1:0-2141 GCA_964585025.1 uncultured bacterium
CCCTGCGCCGCTTGAACGATTCGTTTCGCTGGGCATCCGAAACTGCTGAAATAGAAAGATTCTCGACCCCGGAAATACTTGAACTGTTTTTGTTCGACAAAGATGGCAATCGCTTGCCATGGCCGGCAGGAGAACCTCAGGTCAAAAAGAAAATGTCTGAAGATTATCTGCGGCTGTTGCGCCAGCTGCACGAAAACCCCGGCATGTCGCTCAGCAAACGTGATCAGAGCATTGCGACAAATTTTGCCGGCAACTGTGCCACCGCCGGCAGTCTGGCACGTAATCCCGAAACCCTGGTAAATTTTCAGGGAATCGGGCTGCGAAAGCTTGGTGCCTGGTTTGAAACCAGATTGCCTGGCGGCAAAGAAGGAAACCTGCTGGCGTGGCTGAACCCCGACCGCATCGATCGTTACAATCTGGCCGAACAGGCAATTCATAAAATTCAATCTCTCGCAGGCAACGACTATGTCTTTGCCTGGATCGACCTCAACGACATCAACCGCAATCATTGCTCAAGACGAAAGATTCTCAATGAAACAGGCCTGCGACTGCTGGCTTCAGAAGGCCTAAAATCAGGTTTCAAACTGGCAGAGGAGCTGTTCTCCATCAACGACACTCCTGAAGGAATCAGGCTCATCTGTTCACGCAGACTGCCATCCCCACCACCGGTTCTGGAAAACTTTTTCAATCTTTTGCGCTCTGTCGTTCCGGTTATTGTACTGTTCCTGCTCTGGAAAGCCTTTTTCAAGGTCAGATTCGATCTTTCCGCCAGTCTGCAGTTTCTGCTGATTTTCGGTTTCACCGCAGCAACCGGAGTCGTGGTTCTTCTTGTTGCCTCCATGGCCTATCAGTATGAAAAGCAGAACTCTCTGGTTGCTGATTATAAACAGCGGGCAGTCGAAATTCTCGAAAAAATCGACCGCAATTTCAGCGCCTCATATGGCGATCTGCTGCATCAATATCGCCACCTGAATTCTCTGTTGATGGAACCAACCGCCGACCCGGCGAAAATTCTTGCGCCGCTGACCATGGCCTATCACGAAGAAAATCTTGCTTTTGCCGGCTATACAGACTGCCATGGCAACTTCCTTTTCAAGGCGCCTGCAAATCAGTCAAACAGTTCTTCAGATTCTATCGAAAGCAAGTATGCCAAGCTTATTGGCGGCATATCGACACAGATCATCAGAACCTACAATTCTTCGCGCATGGCCGGGACGGTTTACAGCGAAAGCGACCCGATCGGCATGCGTAGTTTGTCGAGCCGGCCGGTCGAAGGGCTGCTTGCCAACCGATCGACTCTTCAGGACATATCCTTCGACGGTGACGAAACGCTGACCTTCATGGATCTGACGCTGGACAACAGCGATACTGCTTCCGGATGCCTCTTCATCGTTCACGAACCGCGAAAATTACAGCTCAAGTATCTGGCGATAACAGGGCAAAGCATCGCCAGAAGTACCGGGTTCGAGCTCGCGGCCTTTCCCAAGCGGCACATTGAAAAAAGCGCCTATTTCCCAAGGTTTTCCTATACATCTGAGTTGCCTCTCTGGAAACTGCATGACCTGGTCAACCAGACCCAGGTGTCGAGTTTTAAATTCGGCCGATTCGATGATCATGAAGTTCTGGTAGCCGCCATAGCAGGGCACAACCTGAAGAACTACAATCTTTTCCTGATCATGCCCTTCGATCTTATCCGCAAAGAAGCCGGGCGCCTTTCAAATCTGTTCATAACCGCTACGGTTATGTCGCTGCTTTTTATCATGGTTTTGAGCCTGGTTCTGGTCAAATCTCTCATCAACCCGGTAAGCATGCTGGCGGCCAATGCTACTGCCCTGTGCAGTCAGAAAGGCGCGGCAACCGAAACCATAGTTTTCTCTGAAGCCAACGAGCTCGAGAGTATCTCAACCGGCCTGACCGACCTGATCATCAAGGTTCGCGAATTCAACGAAGGGCGTTCGGTCAAGCGGCATCTTCTTCCCCCGGCGGCGCTGCAGACCGGTTCTTTGATCCTTGACGGTCTTCTGGTCACCAATTCCCGTGAAGAAAAGGAAATTTACCATTTCGCCCAGATCGACGAAAATCTGGTTTTCGCCTTTTTGATGCGTACAGACCTGACCGGAATCGAAGCCTCGCTGACTCTT
>CAZPCO010000604.1:0-2132 GCA_964585025.1 uncultured bacterium
GCATAAGTCCCTGGCTATCGTTGAATTCTTTTTCACTGGCTTTCTGATCGCGCATGGCATCTTCGCGCTGCCCTTCTGGAGTAAGCTGCTCAGGTATATCTACAGACGGAACCGGCAGCTCCTTGAGACTTTTCATCCCGAAATAATAAAGGAAATCCTGGGTTGTCGAGTAAAGTCTCGGCCTGCCAAGAACGGGTTTCTCACCGGATACATAAATCAACTTCTTTTCGAGCAGGTTCGAAATGACACCATCACAGCTGACACCGCGAATGGCATCGACCTCAGCTCTGGTTATCGGTTGTTTGAAAGCGATGACAGCGAGTGTCTCAAGAGCCGGCAGTGAAAGCGACACAAGCTTCTGCCCGTCAAGGCGCTGAATGAACCCGGAAATACGTGCCTTGGTCGCCAGCTGCACGCCGTTTTCGAGAATAGCTATCTGCAGGCCACTTTTCACGTCTTCTTCATAGGCTTTTCTGCGGGCCTGAACGACTTCAGTGGCCAGTTCAGGAGTTATCGCCAGAACTGCCGCGAGCTTTTCGATACTGATCGGCTTGTTCTGCACCAGCAGAAGACCGTCTAGAGCGGCGCAGAGAAGATCAAAATCAGGAGCTGGTGCGGTTGCAGATGTGGGTGAATCATTTTCAGGACTTCCGTTCATTTCTTCATTGATGTTTTCCATGATTACTCCTGGGTATCGGCGGCTTTGTTTTCAGACGCGTCTTCGAGAATTTCGCCGGCGTTGGTGAATTCCTGAGGTTTTTCAGCAGATTCATCCGGCAGATCGGCTGTCGTGGCCGACTTGCCGCTACTGCCCTGTCGCAGCATGATTGGAGCGAAATTTTCTTTCTGTGCAAAGGCCAGTTCGCCGGTTCGTGCCATTTCGAGAACTGCCATAAAGGAAAGTACGGTTTCGTAGCGGCTGGCATCTTTCTTGAGCAGTTTGCCGAAAGTGATCGAGCCTTTGAACTTTTTCAGAATTTCGCGGATTTCGTTTATGCGATCGAGAATGCCTATTTTTTCAAGCACGACCCGATGGATGGGCGGACTGATCCGGCGTCGCACCAGAGCGTGATAGATATTCAACAGTTCTATGGCCCCGATATTGATCTCGAGTATCTCTTCAGGAGAACGCTCCAGATCGGTGGATCTGGTATAAATACGTGAGGCATGCCGTTCCATTTCACGAAGTTCTAGAGCAACCAGTTTGAAGCGCCGGTATTCAAGGAGCTGTTCAACGAGGCCGGCACGCGCATCTTCTTCATACATGCTCTCGTCGATGTCTTCGTCGCCGCTCAACATTTCTTCAGGCTTTTCTTTCGGGAGCAGCATTTTCGATTTGATTTCGAGAAGCGTGGCAGCCATGATCAGAAAGCCGGATGCGACTTCCATGTCGAGAATTTCCATCATCTGCAGGTATTCAAGATACTGACCAGCGATGTGAGCGATAGGAATATCGTAGATGTTGATTTTCTGCTCTTCGATCAGGTGATAAAGAAGATCGAACGGGCCTTCGAAAACCGGAAGTTTTACCTGATAGGCGCTCATTTAGTAGATGAAACCCATGGCCTTTCTGATTTTGTGCATCGTTTCGCCGGCAACCTCATGGGCCCTCTTTTCACCGGCAGCCAGCACTTCGGCGACAAAACCCGGTTTCTGTTCGAACTCGGCCCGGCGACAGCGGATCGGCTCCAGCATATTGTTCAGGCGTTCAAAAAGAATGTTCTTGCAGTCACGACAGCCGATACCGGCGCTGCGACACCCGGCTGCAATCTCTTCAAGCCGGTCAGGAGTGTAAATCTTGTGATAACCGTAAACAGTGCAGACTTCAGGGTCACCCGGATCATTGCGGCGAATACGCTGCGGATCGGTGATCATCTGCTGAATTTTATCTTTGAGAGAGGCCGGCGTCTCGCGCAGCTCGATGCTGTTATTGTAGGATTTGCTCATTTTGCGCTTGTCGATGCCCATGAGCAGCGGCACATCTGAAAGAACAGCTTCCGGCTCGACAAGAATGTCGCCAAAATGGCCGTTGAAACGCCTGACTATTTCGCGGCTCAGTTCAAGATGCGGCAACTGATCACGACCAACCGGCACGGCTTCTGCATTGTAAACGACGATATCCGAGGTCATCA
>CAZPCO010000605.1:0-2130 GCA_964585025.1 uncultured bacterium
GGTAACGATGTTGATCGCCGGATCTTTGATGCATTGCAGGGCTGCGTAAAGGGTTGAGGTTTTGCCGCTGCCGGTCGGCCCGGTGACCAGAATGATGCCATTCGGTTTGTTGATCAGTGATGTGAAACCGGTAAGCGTATCATCTGGAAAACCGAGATCTTCAAGGCCAAAAACAACCATGCTTTTATCGAGAATTCTCATGACGACCTTTTCGCCACGCAGGGTGGGGTAGGTCGAGACGCGCAGGTCGATTTCCCGGTTCTGCAGTTGCAGCTTGATGCGGCCATCCTGAGGAATGCGCTTTTCGGCGATATCGAGCTCTGCCATGACTTTGCAGCGTGAAATACAGGCGGCTTCAAAGGTTTTTGGTAACGACATGACTTCCTGCAGCATGCCGTCGATGCGAAAGCGGGTACGCAGCGCCGACTCATCGGGCTCGATGTGAATATCCGAGGCTTTTTCCTTGATGGCTCTGAGAATGATCAGATTGACAAGTTGAATGATGCTTTGTTTGTCGGTGACATTGATTGCGGCCAGGTCGATAACTGTGTCGCCGACGCGCTTTTCACCGACTCCCTGAATCTTTTTGGCAAAATCTTCAATGCTGGTGCTGGCAGGAGCCTGTGAAGGCGATGTTGCAGGCCCTGAGCCGCTGACGCCCGGAATCTGAGTGGTTGCGTCACCTTTGTAAAATTCGCGCATTGCCGTTTCGATTTCGCTCATTGTCGAAACCAGGGGTTTAACCTTGCAGGCAGTCGTATATTCGAGGTTGTCGAGGACAAAACTGTCGAGAGGGTCGAGCATGGCGACCGTTAAAGCGCCTTTGACTCTAAGAATGGCAATACAATGATACTTCTGGGCGATGTTCTCGGGAATCAGCTTGACCACCTTCGAGTCGATAACGTAGTTGCGCAGGTTGGCGTAACTGAAACCCAGTTTGTTGACGAGAAATTCGAGTAATTGCTGCTCGTTGAGGTATTTGAGCCTGATCAGCGTATAACCGAGGGTGTCGCTGGTCTTCTTCTGTTCCTGGAGCGCATGGTTGAGCTGTTCTTCGGTGACCAGCCCTTCAGAAACCAGAGATTGCCCAAGCAGTTTTTTTTCTATACGTGCCATAGATGTTATTCGAGCAGGCCGAGATTGATTTCGAACTGGCGCTGGGCGCTCATGACAAAGTCGACGATGATTTTTTCATGCTCCGCCGAGACGTTATTGAACGAAACGATACATTCTCTGACCGCCTTTTTGTCAGAAAGGAAGTTTTCGCTCGAGCCAACTGCTGCTTTGAGCCTTACCAGGCGGCCCTGAATACCCTGAATGAAATTGCTGCCAATCTGGAATGCCAGAATTATATATTTGCCCTGCTCGACTTCTTCATTGGTCTCTACGACACAACCACCGGCAGACAAATTGATGATGACCCCGCGCATTTCAAAGTCGCTGCCACTGAGGGTGCTGTCAATGAGCTCCCCGGACAGAAGCACCTTGAATTTGCAGGGAACTCTGGTTTCGGTACGGATTGCCGAGCGTTTGTTGGCGCCTTCGATCTGAAAGTCGAAGGGAACGAGGGCATTCTGAAAAACGTCGGAAAGAGTGCGGAGTTCACGGGCTGAACTGCTTGTCTGGTCGATAATGACCGTTTTGCTCAACGCGGTTGTGGCGATGTTCTGTATCTGCAGCGAAATTTCGTCGGTTATCTGCGAAATGGTGTTGACCTTCTGATACATGATGTCGGAAGTTTCACTCTGCCGTTCCGCTGAGGTGCTGATGTCTTTGATGATGTCATTCAACTGGTTGGTGGTCTGAACCATCGAGCCGAGGCTTGATTCAACGGTGCTGACCACCTGCATGCCTTGATTGACCTGAATGGTATTGTTCTGCATCATTTCTGCGGCATTCTCGGTTTTCTGCAGAATGTCGTTGATCAGGTTGTTGATCTTTTTGGATGATTCCGCAGACCCGCGGGCCAGTTTGCGAACTTCATCGGCAACTACCGCGAAACCTCGGCCCTGTTCGCCGGCGCGGGCTGCTTCGATAGCGGCGTTAAGTGCGAGAAGGTTAGTTTTTTCCGCGATATTGGCAATTTCAGTAAGAATGGTTCCGATCTGTTTGCTGCGTTCATTCAGGTCG
>CAZPCO010000606.1:0-2129 GCA_964585025.1 uncultured bacterium
TTTAAGCGACACATTGAAAGGGAGTTAGGGATTTGGTTGTCCATTCACTTCAGGTTCCACTCAAGTTAAAGTTGAACCTTACATGAACTTCAAAATTTCTATCGACGTAAAAAATTAAAGTATTTAGCACTTTTTTTATTTTTTTTAATTTTTTTCCGGGCTCAATGTCGCCAAACTTTTTGACGATAGGAAATTTACCGGTTAGTTAATAACGATAAAGAAATACTTCGGAGGTAAACTCGATGAAGAAAGAAAGCCTCATGACAATTCCAGAGCTGATGGACTTTCTCCAGGTCAAACGCAACACTATCTACACTCTGAGAAATCTGGGTTTGCCGACAGTCAAAATAGGCCGATCAGTGCGATTCCGCGCTGACAGCGTAATTAAATGGCTGAGCGACCTCGAAAAAACCAGCAATTCACCGGTGAGTGGCATCTTCCCTGACAACGCCCACCTTCTGTGACCAATGAACGAATCTGCACGCGAAATCTTCTACCTGCTCAGTTTTTCGGTCGGCACCGGCTTCATGTTGAGCAAAACCCTGTTTGCCCTTTATAAGGAGTGGCAGAATGACAGTCGCCTCGAAAAGACGCGCAATCGTCGTCTGAGGCCATAAAGCAAGTTTACCCCCTGATAGGAATGGGCTGTTTCATGTTTATGAAACAGCCCATTTTTATTTCTCAGCCTCAGGGAAGCTGCAGCGCGGTTCGCAACTGAACCGCTGCGCTTGCGGCCTCAGCAGTGCAGACGTTTCAGAAAGCCTTATACAGCCTGGTGTAATTCCAGTGACTGCTCATTACCTTTTTGTAATAATCACGGGTTTCGGGCAGCGGCACACGGTCGAGACGATCTAGCACCGGCAGACCGGCGTGTGGCCCGGCTTCTACTTTGCGCTGAATGTTGCCCTGGCCGCCATTATATGAGGCAGAAGCAAGATAGAGATCGCCATTGAAAAGATCGGCCAGGTAACGCAGATACCAGGCGCCATATCTGATGTTAAGATCGACGTTCCAGAGCAGGTCTTTCTTGAAGCCCTTTTCTCCAAGTTTGCCGGCGATCCATTTGCCGGTGCTCGGAAGAATCTGCATCAGACTCATCGCATTGCTGCGTGACAGCGTATCGACTTTGAAATGACTTTCTTCGCGCATGATCGAAAGAATCCAGAACGGATCGATACCGAATTTCTTCGCATTCAGACGCACCTGCGTTTCAAAAACCAGCGGATAAAGCGCCCGCCAGCCCCATTCCGGCATTTCGGCGAGTGATTTATCGGCCTCGAGTGTCTGACGCGCCAGACGCTCACCATAGGCCACAATCTGACTGTAATCCTTATTGGCACGCGCGATCTCAATTATGGCGTGATAGAGACCCAGACTGCCCGGGTTGGCATCGGTGAGTCTGATGGCTTCAGCGCGGGCCTGCGCGGAGAACTGACTATTCCAGAGCTTTTTGAGCGCTGCAACCCTACTCTGCAGTTTAGCATCCAGTTTCGGAACTGAACCGTTGGCGACAATAAGCCTTTCATTGCGCGACGAGGGCGAAACCCAGGCAATATAGAACGAATTGGGATATTTCTTTTTCAGCAATCTGATGATGCTCTGTCCTTCTGCTGATTGCGGACCGACCGCCAACGCAGCATAACCAAGACCATCATCGGCGCGATGATGACCAGGAAAGCTTCTGGACAGCAACATGAAAAATGGCACCGCACGAGCAGTCTGCCCGGCGTCGAAACATTCGAGGCCCATTTCATAGACATGCACCGGCAACAGTGTTGTTGCGCTCATATTCTTAACCAGACGGCCAAGAATTTCGAGACATTCAGCATCACGGCCGATTCTGAAAGCTGAGCGCATCAAGCGGTATTCGGCAGCCTGAACGTCGACAGGAAACTTTCGCCATTTCAGCGCTTCGCGGTAATCGGCGGCCGCAGCTGCGTGGTTTTCGGCAAAGTGGTTGGCATCACCGCGCAGCTGATAAGCGAGCGCGAGCAAAGGTCCGGCGATACGGCGACCGTTTATCAGTGTATTGTATATTTCCATGGCCTGGGGAAGTTTCTTCTGAAGCCGCAGTTGCTCAGCCTTGAACAGATCGATGGCCGGCTGGCCATATCTGCCCAGCAGTGCAG
>CAZPCO010000607.1:0-2126 GCA_964585025.1 uncultured bacterium
TGAACTTCCGCGTCGTCCCGACGAGTTCCGGCGGGAAGTACTCGGCCAGAGCTGCGTCAGGCTCACCTTCGGCCATTTCCTTTTCGGCCTGATCTAGAATCGATTCGATAATCTTGTCGCGGGCACCGGCCAGAATCGTTCCGGTCATGTAGGCACGGGCTCCGATGCCCTCATAGACGGCAGTGCGCTTCAAGGTGCTTTTGATGGCAAAGCGGGTCTTGTTTTCTTCGGGTTTATCACCGGGTTTAAGATAGTTGCGCAGTTTTTCCAGGGCCGGGTGCATCGGCAGACCTGCCGTAGTTACAGGAATGATTTCTGGCGGCTGCTTTGGCAGCGAAAACAATGAATTTATCGCTGAAAAATTCAGGGCAGTCATCGGCAGGCGTTTGTCGTAAGGCCCGGTGCTCAGGCGTGGCGGAAAAACGACTCCGGCCAGAACCAGCTCGCTGATATCTTCGTCACCGAGTGCCATCGCCAGGTCGTAATCCATAACCGTCGTCATCTCATTGCGCAGAAACAGCATCGGGTTCGAATAATCGAACCAGATGCGCCCCATAGACAGCACCTGAACACCATTCTTGTCGGTGCCATTGCGAGGCTCCTTCGTGTAATCCTTATAGCCAAGAGTGTAATTCTGAGGATTATCTGGATTGGCATTGAAATCGCCGGCAATATAGACATCTTTCTCGCAGAAAATAGTCAGAGACTTCCAGGGCGGGTTGCCCCAGATGCGCAGCGGCACTTCGGAATAAATAAGCACTTTGTCTTCCTTGTTATGGTATTCCCAGCCAAAGAAGAGATCATATACGGCTTCCCCAGGCTTCGAAGGATTACGCCACTTTGACTCAGAAAACCCTTTGTAACTGCTGCCGGCTTTAAGGATTTCGGGAGCGGGCTTGCGTGCATTGCGGAAATAGAGAGGATTCAGCGGCGGCAGTTTTTGTGGGCGGGCACCATGATAGCCATCGAGAACGAAACTGCCGATCAGTTTATCGCCCTTCTTTTCGGCATGCGTTTCAAATTTGTCAGGGTCGGTGGAATCATTGCCAGCCTTGATGGTTGCACGCTTGCCGCCAATAAAATCAACCTGAACCGGCGATTCAGCCCTGATAAAACCAGGCGTAGAAATTTTCTCCATTTCAAGCAGGTCGGCACCGCGATCGAAGTTGCCGCGCCTGGTAAAATTTATCATTTCATGACCATACAGGCGACCGGTCTTCATCTCACCGGAAGTAATCCGGAATGGGCCGTAACCGCCAACATCAAGCACCTGTCCATCATAAAAAAGGAAATTGCCGGGAACGAATTTTTCGAGCACCGTCGAAATGCGCCGACAGGAATCTTCGACCCGCCCGACCGCTTCGAGAAGAAAATAGCGGTGTGATTCGTCGACGGTGACCGTGGCTGGATCATTGTGCGATTTGATAAGCTTTACCCGAACCTTGAATTTTCCGGTAAGCTTCATGGCCGGCATTTCTACCGAGCCCGTATAGGTACCGCGGTCATTTTTGTCGAGATGCAGCATCTCAAAACCTTCGAGATGATTGTAGCGCTTTTCTGAAGCAGAAGGCCAGTCGTCCTCAGGAATATAAGGATTTCCATGGGTCACGAACTGGTAATCAGCACGCATTTCGGCAAGCACACAATGCAACCCGGCTTCAGCAACGCTCAAAGCCATGTAATCACGGGCGGATTTCGATAGAAGGTGTATCTGACCGCTCTGGAAATTCAGCATGGCTCCGGCGAGAATGCCGAGTACCAGGCAGACCATCAACACCACGATGATAGCCTGACCACGACGATGATACATGCGATCGTTCATGGACGCACCCCGTTGAGGCGGCCTCTAAGATTGAAGCAGGTGCGAACCCGATGGGCAATGCGTTCGGAAGCATCGCGCTGATCGCCCTTTCTTACAAAAGAAGCACTGACATGCACAAGATAAGGACCGGTGCCATCGAGCTCGTATGGTTCTGGAGTCACGAGGTCTTTGAAAGGCAAGTTGAGGCCAAACGCTTTTAAACTGATCGGTTTTCTGTTGGTTGTAAAAACGAGCATTTCACGTACCCCGTCACAGATTTTCTTTTCGTGGGTCCGACCATCGGTGCCAGGAAGATCACCTTTGG
>CAZPCO010000608.1:0-2126 GCA_964585025.1 uncultured bacterium
GCCGGCACTTCCGGTGCCCGAAGATCTGTCGATCAACCAACTGCCGGCAACTCTATGCACCTGGACCGGCGGCGATCCTGATGCCGAAGATATCGTTACTTATTCCTTCATGCTTGGAACAGATAAAAATTCCCTGCAGCTGAAAGGCAGAACCAGGCAGACCAGTCTGCAGCTGGATTCGCTTACTCTTGGCAGCACCTATTACTGGCAGATTCTCGCGGCTGACAATCGTGGCAAGGAAACCGCCGGCCCGGTGTGGCGCTTCACGGTACATTCAGCTAACAATAAGGCACCTTCTGATCCGGTTGCAGTTTATCCGGCCAGCGGTGCTGCCGGTATCGCGGTTAACGCTCAGCTGCGCTGGTCTGCAAGCGATCCTGACGGTGACGCAGTAACCAGTGATGTTTTTCTCGGAACTGCATTTCCTCTGCCAAGGGTTGTTGCCAGCACTTCGGCCCAGGTATATCTGCCGTCAGAAACTCTGCAGACGGGTACGAAATACTACTGGCAGGTTGTGGTCAGAGATGCTCGTGGTGCGGTCAATGCTGACTCCCCTGTCTGGTCATTTTCGACGCTGAATCTTGTCAATCAGGCTCCGAATCAACCTCTGGCCGTTTCACCGGCCAGCGGCAGCATTGGAGTTTCGCTGCGGCCAGTTATCGCCTGGACTGGCGGCGATCCTGACGACAGCCTGGTCTATTATGATCTGTTGCTCGATACAATCTCGCCTCCGGCCGCAAAAATAGCCGGTAACTTGACTGTCACCAACTGGACTCCCCAGGTTGACCTGACATCGGGAAGAAAATATTACTGGCAGGTCGTTGCCCGTGATGCGACCGGCAATACGGCGTCGTCATCCGTATATTCGTTCACGGTCATTGCTGACAGTGAAGTTGATTCCGTGCCGCCAGCAATTTTATCGGTAACGCCTGAAAATGGCGCAACCAATGTGGCGACAGATGCGGCAGTCAAGGTTATTTTCAGCGAACCGGTCGACAAGACGGCGGCTCTGGCAGCCCTGAGTTTTGTTCCGGAAGTGGCGGGCGCCTGGTCATGGGATAACGATGCTTCAGTGAGATTCTGGCCTAAATCGGGCTGGTTGCCTGGCAGTTACAATCGTCTCGTTATCGCCGACAATAAAGTTAAAGATTTGAACAACAATATCATGAGCCGTGGTGCCGCATATTATTTCACTTTTGCTTCTGCAATTCCGGTGCCATCGGGTTGCCGGTCTCTGGCTTTTCCGATCGAAGTTTCGGCAAATCAGAGTTTGAGCGTTGCAGTTCCGGGGCTGACAGCAGGTTCGAAATCATGGGCGGTTGCAGTCGCGTCTCCTGATGCTGCCACCTTCACGGTGCGGGCAAACAGACGCCCGTCGTTACCGGCCGACGTCGATCCGCATTCAGCTTTCAGATTTTTTGAGAGCGAAGTGACGGCAAAACTGCCGGCCGGGGTTTTAGCAGGGGCAGCCGGGCTGCGGGCCAGTGCGGTCGGTGTTGCTCCGGCCGTTCTTGGCGAAAGTGAAGAATTTTACATTCCAGCTTACGGGCAGGTTGCTACCAGTACGGCGTATCCGAACAACCGTATTTCGGCCCGTTGCGTGGCGATCAGTTCTGAAGTGATGATCTATGTCGACAATGCAATTCAGACCCCTTCGAGTTCGCTCATTGCCGATCTGCGGCAACGTTTCGAAGAGGTAATTCAACCGAAAATTCACGATGTATTCGGAGAAGAACCCGATCTTGGCCCCGATGGGGAAAGCCGACTGACAATTCTGCTCACCGATTCGATGAGTTCCACCATTGCCGGAATTTTCTATGGCATTGACCTGTACAGCCGCGATGAGTCAGGCATACAGCTGCGCGAGAGCAACGAGCGCAAAATTATCTATGTGAAATATTCGTTGTCGAGTACAGTTACCAGATTCGGAACGATTGCTCATGAATTTCAGCACATGGTCAATTATTACCAGAAACAGCGCTACGGCGGCACCGGCACCTTTGAGGCCGTCTGGTTGAATGAAGGCATGTCAAAATATGCTGAAGAGGTTTGTGGCTACGGAATCCTTGAAGGGGATGCCAACACCGCCCGCCTGATCAAGTTGTCACAGGAAAACTTCAGCAACC
>CAZPCO010000609.1:0-2122 GCA_964585025.1 uncultured bacterium
GTGGAATCGCCAAAGGCATCGAAAAAGGCATCGAAAAGGGTATCGAAAAGGGTATCGAAAAAGGCCTGGAAGAAGGTGTTGCTTCTCATAAAGCCTCTTTGAACACCATTCTTCAATTGCGTTTCGGGAGAATACCCGCTGAAATTAATTCAGCAATAGAGAATGCCAGCGAACTCGAAACCCTGAAAAACCTTGTAATCAACGCAGCAATTGCCGAGAGCATCGAAGGCTTTAAAGAATACCTCGACTCAATTGTCAGGCCGGCCAACAAAGTCTCAGAACCCGCCGCCGCATATACCCCGAACCGTAAACCCCGCGCCAGAAAGCAACCCTGAGCTTGCGGTTCTTGACCTGCCGATACTTCATCACTTATTGGATTGCCCGGTTTTCTCAGACCATCGCATTTTGCCTGGCAACGGCTGAATACCATCGCCTTGACCGGGCCTGGCCTGAAATCATTTTTCAGAATCAGCCCGCCACCCAAGCCGCCTGAACCAATTCGTCAAATAAGTAAGATGTCCCCTTAACTCCCCGGATTGCGGCTATAGAAAAGAATGAGAAAGCAATTATGATAGCAGTCCGCCCCCGAAGCCCTCTGAACAAATTCATGAGATAAGTATGGTGTCCCCATAATTTAATGATAATTATATTTGACATTTTTAGTCTTTATGTAAATAATAATTACCGTTATGAGTAAAAAGAACATTGTGATTTATCCTTCTTCGGCCAGAGAACTTGAAGCCCTGGGGCAACGCCTCAAAGACGCAAGATTGCGGCGTCGCTTTTCAATGGCAACGGTTTGCGCCAGGGCAGGCATATCGCGACCGACTCTGTACAAAGTCGAAATTGGCGACCCTTCCGTTGCCATGGGGATTTATGTGCAGGTGCTGCGGGTTCTCGGTTTGACAGCAGATCTTGGTTTGCTGGCCGGAGAAGACGAGCTGGGGCGTCGCCTTCAGGATGAAGCTTTGCCTCATAGAAAGCGTGCTCCCAGAAAAATTCGACCGGTTGGCGAAGCAGATGGCAAAACCCGGAATTGAACAGGTCTGGGTCTGGCTGGACGACCCGTCTTTCGGCCCCCTCCAGAGAATTGGCACATTGCTCCGTGGCGACCGGGGCAGCATACGCTTTAACTATGAGACCTCCTGGCTGAAAATGGCACATGCGTTTCCTCTCGACCCGGAACTAGATCTCACTGCAGGCGAGTTTTATCCTGGCAACATGAACTTCGGGGTTTTTATGGATTCCTGCCCCGATCGATGGGGCCAGATTCTGATGAAACGGCGGGAAGCGGTCGAAGCCCGCGAACAAAGGCGGATTCCGCAAGCCATGGGGGCCTGGGAATTTCTTCTTGGCGTCCAGGACTGCACCAGAATGGGAGCGTTGCGTTTCAGTCGCCCCGGTGAAGACTCTTTTCTGGCCGATGAAACGCGTTCAGCACCGCCGGTTGCACGAATAGCCGAGCTGCAGGCGGTAGCCTATGAACTTACGGGAAAGAAACCGGAAGATTCTGACAAAATAAGGGAATGGCTGAAAGTTCTCGTTGCGCCGGGTTCCTCTCTGGGCGGCGCTCGCCCAAAGGCTAATCTGATCGATGAAGCCGGCAGGCTCTGGATTGCCAAGTTCCCGTCAGCCGACGATGATTACGATGTGGCACTCTGGGAAATGCTGCTGCACGAACTTGCTATCGATTGTGGTATTACCGTTCCTGAGGCACGTGTCATGCAGGTTGGCACCGGGTATCATACATATATGGTGAAACGTTTCGACCGGTCTGGTGCCGGCAGGCGTTTCTTCGCATCTGCCATGACCATGACTGCAAACCATGATACAGAAGATGCCAGTTATCTCGAGCTGGCTGAATTTATCGCTACCTGGGGCGAGCCAGACCATATAAATCACGATCTTGAAGAACTTTTTGCCAGAGTCGTTTTTAATGTTGCCACCGCTAACCGCGATGACCATCTTCGTAATCATGGCTTCATGAGAAATCCTTCAGGGTGGCGGCTTGCACCGGCTTTCGACATGAACCCGTCTTTTGAAAAAGATGAGCATGCACTGGCGCTCGATCTCTACAGCCGGCAGCCGGATATAAACGCTGTCCTGGCAACGGCTGAATACT
>CAZPCO010000610.1:0-2117 GCA_964585025.1 uncultured bacterium
AATTTATCTGGCCCATCTGATCAAAAAACGTCAGAAGAATATCGAGTTTGAATTGCCATACGTTATCGATCTGCTGTCGCTGGCTATCGAATCAGGTCTCGATCTGACCGGTGGTATCGCCAAGGTCGTTGAAAAGTCGAGAAACACTGATATCGTCGTCGAATTCAAGATGTTTCTTGCCGATACCAAAGTTGGCAAGAGCCTTGAAGAAGCGCTGGCCGACATGGCTGAGCGCGTGCGGGTTCTGTCGTTCTTCTCTTTCGTCAGTTCGTTGATCCAGGCGCAGCGCCTTGGCGCTGAAATCGGGCCCACTCTGCGTGCTCAGGCTGAGCAAATGCGGTATCAGCGCATGATTCTTGCCGAAGAACGCGTCAATAAGCTGCCGGTTAAACTTCTTATTCCTCTGGTATTTTTTATCTTTCCGAGTATTTCGGTCATACTGATCGGGCCTGCAATTCTGCAGGTAACCGAAAATATGCCGAAAATTTCCGCTCCCAAGGAAGGTCCGTCACGGGATGTTAATCTAAAAGATGGCATGCTGGGCAAAAAGCCGGCTGACCGCCCGACCGGAATTTCGCTGGGCGCCGATCAGGCAGTGCCTGGAAAAGACAAGCCTCTGCAGATTATCAAAACCGGTGGCCAAATACCGGTTCTGGCAGTGCCCGCAGATACAGTTCCGGTGCAAGAGGTTCCGGCTGAAAACAAATGACCGGCAACGAAAAAGGCAGACGGCTGATTGTCAGTGCCTGTCTGCTGGGCGTAAAATGTAACTACAAAGCTGCGGCTTCTGCAGATTTCCTGCGGGAGCCGCTTTTTTCTGCTCATGGATTCGAGGTCATTCCGGTTTGTCCTGAGCAGCTTGGTGGCCTGCCGACGCCAAGAATACCCTCTGAACTTGTGACTACCGCAGCGGAGGTTCTGACCGGAAGCGGTAAAGTGCTGGCCAGGGATGGCCGGGATGTTACGGCTTGTTTTCTTGGCGGTGCGGCAGAGACTTTGCGTCTGGCACAGATTCTGGGAGTCGAAATGGCGGTTTTGAAAAGCCGAAGTCCTTCGTGTGGCTCGAAGTATGTCTATGATGGAACGTTTACGGGAGTTTTGATTCCCGGGCGCGGGGTTACGGCTCAGGCGCTGCTTGACAATGGCATCAAAGTTCTCGATGAAGTCGATTTTATGGAACTTCTGAAGGGTACATTTTGACGCCGGGCTCGAGGTGTGAGTTTGGCTGCCTGAGATAGTTTTTAAGCTGTACATCGTGGTGCGACTGACTGATTGGCGCCGGAATTTTACAAAAATTTACCAAAAATAACGTTTCTTTACCTGATTTTTAACCGAAAACAGCTGTACATCAAATTTTTTTTTCTCCGGCCAAAACCTGTGCTGCCGGGATCCGCGGTGTACGCCGATTTGCGCGATAATTTCCATTGACCTGCCGATCTTTCGTTTGCTATTATCGGCAACATCCTAAAAAACAGCAACCATTTTTGTCGTCCAGGGAAATCAAGAGATGGGATTATTGAGCAGTTTCAAGGCAATGAACGTTCATGACCTTGATCAGGACGTTATTACCTTCAGAACGTCCCGCGCCTGTTCGGTGCTGGGTATACTGTTTCTCATCGCCGGATTCAGCATTATCTATAAGCTGCTGGCGGGTGAGCTGTTCTTTTCCCTTTTCGCTTTCTGTCTTTGCTGTCTGATTGTGGCAGCGGGATTCCTGCTTGCCGGGCTGGTGCTGGTTACTTACTGCAAAGCCGTTTCTCTCGACCGGATGCTGAAGAAAATTGTCCTGGAAGAATCCAGCATTCTTGGGGTCAGACAGACGGCTTTTCATTTTGACGAGATCATGAATGTCGAATTGACCCGGGATACGGAATGTTTCTGTGCTAAGAACGCAAGTTTGTGGCTGGTCAAGGTTTATGTTCGCCAGAGCAAAGGGTTTGCGGTAGAGAAGCTTTTTGCCTCGATCAACCCGTCTGAAACCAAGTATGTTGCTGAATCTATTTCGTTAGCCTGTCAAAAGGAGCTGGTTATCAGCTGTATGACCAGCGAACGATTGATTTTCAACCATATCTGACCGCCCGGTCAGCTTATTTTACTGCAGCTGTGCCGGAAGCGTT
>CAZPCO010000611.1:0-2113 GCA_964585025.1 uncultured bacterium
CATCTGGTTGCAGAGTTCCCAGAAACGTTCCTTGAGCTGCTCATCGCTCATTTTTTTTGAGCTGCTGGCGGCGTGCTTCGAATTTTTTGATTCTATCTTCACTCATACCTACTTATTCCTTTCAGAAAATACCTGAAAAACTCCCCGATATCCTAGCCGTTAAAGCAAAAATAATCAACTGCTTTGCGAGGCAATGTGAATGCAGACAGACCTTAACGCCTTATTTTCATATACATGTGAATTTTCATAAGTTAATGCCGGCTGGGCAGTCGGTGATGTCCTGGCAAACGATTCGTCAGTGATTGCTGGAAGGGGTTCGCTGGTGTCGACGTCAATATTGCCTGCCTCACAAGTTTGCTGCGGACAAGCACCGTCTGCCTTCCGGCAAATTTATTCTGAAGCCGGCAACAAAAATTGTCTTGAAGCAGTTAATGCCGGCTGGGCAGTCGGTGATGTCCTGGCAAACTGTTTTCAGGCATGTTACAATGGAGACTGATAGGTGCGAGGCAACATCGACATGCAAAACATCACACATCAGCTAGGCGCAAAACTGTAGATGGAACAGAGAGGCATGCAGCCATGAAACTCTGCAATGAAGAAGTCTTACGAGAGATTCTCGAACAGTCTCTCGCCGGCTACTGGGATTGGGATATTCCCTCGGGCAATGAATATCTCAGCCCTTCTTTCAAAAAAATGATCGGCTACGAGGATCACGAAATAGAAAACCGGGTCGAGTCATGGCAGAAGCTTATCTTCGCAGAAGACCTGCCTTTGGCATTGGAGAAGTTCAAACAACATGTCGAAAGCAAAGGTAAAATTCCTTATAAATTGGAAGTAAGATACCACCATAAAAATGGTGCGACAGTCTGGGTAATCTGTACTGGCAAAATGATCGAATGGGATACTGATGGAAAGCCCCTGAGAATGGTTGGTTGCCATATCGACATCACTGAACGCAAACAGATAGAAGAGGCTTTGGAGGCCCGCGAACGCCGCTTTTCACAATTGATCAGGAATTCCTTTGACACTATCGTTATTCTTGACCATCAAGGTGTGCAGAGATATATAAGCGATGCCGCAGAAAGAGTACATGGCTTTACCAACGCCGAACTCATGGATATTCCAGTGATTGAGAAGATGATCCATCCGGATGATCAGGCGACTGTTCTTGCAGCCTTTCAGAAAATTCTCAAGACCGGAGAAGGCGGAGTGGAATATCGCCACCGCCACAAGTCAGGCGGCTGGGTGTATCTTGAGGCACGAGGTACCAATCAACTCGATAACCCTGATATTCGTGGCATAGTAGTTAATGTGCGCGATATCACCGCACGCAAAAAGGCCGAAGAAGATCTGCAGCACAATGAAAAGAAACTTCGCACCTTCTTGGCCAACCAGCCTGGTGTGGCCTTTGCTGTCGACAAAAATGGCATTTTCACGCTTTCCGAGGGGCTTGGCTTAGCCCGATTGGGGCTAAAACCTGGTCAAGTTGTCGGGTTGTCAGTTTTTGACTTTTATAAAGACATACCAGAAATCGGTGAACATATCAAACTGGTCTTAAATGGAAACATCAGGCAGTTTCAGGTTTCCGTTAACAAAGCAGTTTTTGATGTGTGGATCGGCCCGGTCTTCAACACCCAGGGAGAGGTCGATGGTGCAATCGGCATTTCATCCGACATTACCGAACGCAAACATACTGAAGAAGCACTTGCGAATGTTCAGAAACTGGAGTCGCTGGGCATTCTCGCAGGCGGCATAGCCCATGACTTCAATAATCTCATGGGCGGAATATTCGGGTATGTTGACCTGGCAAGCGAGGCAAGCAACGATCCGAAAGTTAAACAGCACCTTGCAAAAGTCATGCAGACGATTGATCGGGCACGCGCTTTGACCGGTCAGCTGTTAACCTTCTCCAAAGGCGGTTCTCCAAAGCTGGAAACTGCACATCTTTTTCCATTTGTTCAGCAGACCGCCCAGTTTGCGCTCAGCGGTTCAAACGTATCCTGCACTTTCAATGTTGCAGAAGATCTATGGCCTGCCAGTTTCGATAAGAACCAGATCGGCCAGGTCATCGACAACCTAATAATCAACGCCCAGCAGGCAATGCCGCTTGGCG
>CAZPCO010000612.1:0-2113 GCA_964585025.1 uncultured bacterium
ATCCGCGCGCCGGCATTTTTCTGGAAAAAGTTCTGCCAAACCTGAGTGCCCCATTCCGGCCCGGCTGCTTTGAGCTGCTCGAACAGGATTGAGCCATATGCCAAAAGGCATGATTCTTACCGACCTCGACGGCACCCTCCTCAACAGTGCCGGCAAAATCAGCGAGGAAAACCTGGCAATGCTTCTCGAACTCGGCAGGCAGAATGTTGTTCGCGTCGCTGCCACCGGCCGCAACCTGCATTCGGCAAGGCAGGTAGTTGACCACTCATTGCCTTTCGACTACCTGATTTTTTCGACCGGAGCCGGTATCAGCGCCTTTGCCGACGACAAGATTCTCTGCGCCCATGAGCTTCCCGCCCACGATATTCAGGCTCTGGCAAAATTCTTCATCGCCAGTTCCGTTGACTTCTCGATTCATCACCCAATTCCAGACAATCATCTGTTTCACTGGTTTGCAGCCCCCCAGCCTACTTCCGACCTGCTGACCAGGCTCGCCCACCTCAAAGACTTCGCCTCACAGGGCCCATACGAACTTATAAACCGGGCAACGCAGTTTCTCGCAATTTCTCTCGACGGCCTTGGCATTATCGCTGAGCTGCAGAATCTTTTTCCCCACCTCAGTATCATCAGAACCACATCACCGCTCGACCGAACCCATGTCTGGATCGAAGTTTTTCCGGCGGCCGCCTCGAAGGGGCATGCAGCCAGGTGGCTCTGCAACGAACTGGGAATCGATAAACGCAATACCATGAGCATTGGCAACGATTACAACGACCTGGCCATGCTTGAATGGACAGCCCACGGGTACGTCGTCGCCAATGGCCCGGAAGACCTGCGCCGGCGATTCTCTCCCGCGCCGGCCAACGACGAGCATGGCTTCGCAGCTGCGGCAAAACTCTGGCTGACGGAGCTCAGCTCATGATCTATCTGCTTTCAGGCCCGGTCAACAGCGGCAAAACCACCTGGGTTCTCAACGATTTCAACGAGCATCCTGACGCTGATGGCTTTGCCTGTAAAAAAGTCTGGCTGAACGGGCTGCATGTCGGCTACGATCTTTTCCACCTGGCGACCGGGCTTTCATGCCCATTTATTCGAGTTCCAGAGCATCTGCCCCCCGACTGGGAAGAAGCAGCAAGGCTCGGCGACCGTTTCAGCTTCAATTCCGCCGGGCTGCTTTTCGCCAGACATATAACCCAGAACGCCATTCTTAACCATGCCGGGCGTTTCTATCTCGATGAAGTCGGGCCACTCGAACTCAGCGGTCAGGGGTTCAATCACCTGCTCGAAGCCCTGCTCGGAGCCGATATCGACCTGGTCATGGTTGTCCGCACCACCCTGTTGCAGAGGGTTATCGAGACCTTCAGAATTTCCGATTACCGGCTGATCGACTTATGATGAATGCCGATAACGCCTGAAATCATGGTTTCTGGCGCAGCTGCGAGAAAAATCTGGCAGCACCCGGATGCAGGCTGCCTGATGGCACGCCTTTCATGAAATTACCGGCATTAATATCACGGGCCCGCTCATGAACTTTTCGCAGATAATCGAGGTTCGCGTATAAATCCTGGCAGAGTCTTAACCCCAGCTCCTCACTCAGGCGGTCATCGCAGACCAGCATCGCCATCAGGGCCAGAGTGTCACTATTGCCATTCTGTAAACCATAAGTAATGGCTGGAACCGGCATCGGCGTAAGATAAGGCAGAGCCGCGGTCAAACTTGCAGTCTCTGCGGGTGAAAAAGACAAAATCCGCAACGGCATGCGCTTCTGTAGTTCGCTGACTGAGCGGGTCGGAATGCCGGCTATTATCACTGCCGCATCGTATTCGCGTCTTTCCATGTCCTGAATTACATCGTCATAGGAAACGTAGATCGGCTGAAAATCGGCAGCTTCGATGCCGCAGGCTGAGAGAATTGCCATGGTCGTCAGCGCGTTGCCGCTGCCGGGTGAGCCGACAACGACCTTGCGACCACGCAGCTGCCGTATATTCACGATGTCTGAATCGGCCGCCACCACTACCTGAACCACTTCAGGGTAAAGTGCCATGAGAATCTTCAAGCCGGAAAAAGGTCGCCCGGCAAAACTACCGGTACCGTTGATCGCAGCAAGAACGAT
>CAZPCO010000613.1:0-2111 GCA_964585025.1 uncultured bacterium
CCTTTTCATGCTCGATTTCACTTGGTGAAACCAGGACACTCTGACGAAATTTCTTCAGACGATTGATTCGACCGGTAAGTTCTTCGCGGATAAAGGGATCACGGCTGGCGGCAAGTCCGGCTTCCCAGTGCGCGAAGGCCTTGTCGCTGTCGCCGCTTTCAGCCAGCACAATTTCACCAAGGTTGAGATACACTTCATCGAGTCGCGGTGAATTCGGGAAAAGACTGAGAAAGCTCTCGTAGTTTTCGCTGGCGCCTGCAAGATCCTTGAGGTTTTCCTTCAGCAGGCGGGCGCGCTCAAGAACGGTCTCTTCACCCTCGGCTCCTTCGACGCCCTTTTTGAGCATGTCGCCCAATTCGGAAAGCGCCTTGATCGCCCGGGTATTTTCGGCCCTGATACGGCTTTCACGATAAAATTCAGAGCCGGGGTATACGAGAGTAATTTCATAGAAAAGGTCTTCAGACCGGTATCTTGTGTTTTCAGCACCTTCGACCATTTTGGCAAGTCGGAACATTCGCCCGACAGTTTCGGGTTCTTCCGGAAACTGGTCGATCAGATCTTCCATTTCTTCGATAGCACCGCGTTTGCCAAGTTCTTCAACTTTCTTCTCAATATAAAGGGTGGCTTCAGGCGTTGTGAAAGAGCCGGAAAAATCACGCAACAACGAGGCGGCACCATTGTAATCGCGGTCTTCTTCCGCTTTCTTGACCAACCTGGTCAGAGCCTTGAGACGGAATTCTTCTTCACCTTCAGCTTCAAGAGCCCGTTTAACATAGGTAAAATCCTCGGTCAGCTTTTCGAGACGCAGACAAATCTCAGGCTGTTTAACCGATCTGAAAGCCAGTGACGCTTCGAGAGTTTTGATAGCTTCTGATTTTTTACCATCAGTTACCTGCAGTTTGGCCATCTGCATCGAGGCATCGACCTTGATTTCATCGGCAAGCTCACTGTCAGCTATCAATTTTTCGTAGAAACGGTAGGCGTTTTTCAAATCATCGGCAAGAGCATAAACAGCCGGAATTCGACATCTCACTGTTTCAACACGCCGCCCAGTCGGGTAAAACGACAGATATTCGAAGTATGATTTATTGGCATCGGCGTAAGCTTCCGCGAAGTGATCCTGCATCTGTGCAAGACGGAAAAGCAGCTCAGACTGCCACTCAGCATAGTTATGTCTTTGCAAAAGCACAGCCGTCTTTTCGATAAACCACTCTGGATTACGAAAGCGGAAAAAACCGGTTGAGACATACTGACGCAGAGCCCTCAGCCTCAGATCTGGAGCCAGGTTTCGGCGCATGAGAATCTCGTGAAGAAACATCATCATGCGTTCTGCATCGGGAGTTTTCCTGGAATTTTCCTTCAGAAACAGCCCATAAAGAGCTTCAACACTGATATCGCCAAGGTCTTCTTCGGTCAGATTTTCGGCATTTTTGACTTCGCCGGCGGCTTCGGCCAGCGAAGCATCAGCCAGAACTGCGGCATCGGCGATTTCAGTATCTTCTTCAACTGGTTCAGCATCTGCCCTATCTTTCAGCTCGGCGGCGCGCTTTTTCAGCCATTGCTGAGAAGTCGGCTGCCCTTCAAGACCGGCAAGCTTTCCGGCCACCTCTTCAGCAAGAGCCGGCGCGATACGACTGACCCGTCTGTAGTAGCGGGCGGCTTTTTCCGGGCTGTAGAGCGCCGCACAGGCGTCACCCATGGCCAGATACGCCCGGGCCAGATAACGGCTGTGCGGAAAGCGGACCGTAAACTGCCGCAGTTTTTCAAGCCCCCTGATGCCGTGGCCCTGCACGAGGTAAAGGCGCCCCAGACGATAGGCTGCGATTTCAGCACGGGCATCGGTCAGGGGTAAAAGCTTCTCGGCACTTTCATACCATTTGACCGCATTTTCGATATCTTTATCGACACGCCAGGCAATGTTGCCGAGCGTCAACAGGCAGGTGAGCCGGGGCGTACCTGTAGCATTGCCGGCGAGTTCCGTGAACAAATCGATTGCCTTGCCCGGGTAGTTCTGATACATCCTGGTTCCGGCCTCATAAACCAGCGACCAGCGCGTTTCTTCATCGAGATCAAGACCTTTGATTTCTCCAACAAGCCCTTCAAGCGGAGCA
>CAZPCO010000614.1:0-1454 GCA_964585025.1 uncultured bacterium
TTATCGCATTCTGGGCAATGGGACTGTATAACAGAACCCTGCGTTTCACCTCGTTGCCCGATATGGTCGCCGTTTTCACTGCGGTAACCGGGTATTCGATGCTGAAGTTGACTTCGATTTACTTTCTCGACTCATTCCCAAGCCTCAGTGCCGTTTTCATCATCGACTGGATGATCAGCCTCATCCTGATCGGAACAAGTCGAATCACGCCACGGGTCTGTCTGAATCTGATCGAGATCAGTCCTCTGCGCGGCTGGCTGACACAGAGGGGCCTCAGCAAAAACAAGCGGGTATTGATCGTCGGTGCCGGTCAGGGTGGCGAAAGTATTCTGCGTGAAATCAAACGTAATATTAACCTTCCGATCGATGTTGTCGGTCTGATCGACGACAACCCCAAGAAGGCCGGTCAGATCATTCACGGTGTCAAGGTAGTCGGTATGACTGAGCAGATTGCTGAGATTGCCGAGAAATATTTTGCTGACGAGATTATCATTGCAATTCCATCGGCGTCTGGCTCTGAACTACGCCGCATTGTCAAACTCTGCCAGAATTCAAAGGTGCGCTTCAAGACCCTGC
Source organism: uncultured bacterium (assembly GCA_964585025.1). Lineage (GTDB taxonomy): Bacteria > Muiribacteriota > Ozemobacteria > Ozemobacterales > Ozemobacteraceae > Rifleibacterium. The sequence continues at coordinate 577 of CAZPCO010000614.1, forward strand.
CCGGGCTTCAGGATATTATCGGCGGCAAACTGGTCAGTCTGCAGTTGCGTGATATCGCCATTGAAGATCTGCTTCGCCGGCCACCCTCCGAGATCAACCTTGCTGAAATCGCCGCTTATGTCACTGGTAAAACCGTCATGGTGACCGGAGCCGGCGGCAGTATCGGCAGCGAAATATGCCGGCAGATATTGCCTTTCCAGCCCAACAAACTGTTATTACTTGGACATGGCGAAAACAGCATTTTTAAAACCCACCAGGAACTGCTCGGTTCAAGCAACCTTGGCAACACTGCTCTTATCCCGATTATCACAGACATTCAGGATCGCGAAAAAATCAACGCCCTGTTCAATGCCCATCGTCCGGAAATCGTTTTTCATGCAGCCGCTCACAAACATGTACCCCTGATGGAACTAAACCCGGAAGAAGCGGTTAAAAATAACGTTCTTGGCACCCGAAATCTTGTCGATGCCTCTCACAATTCCGGCGTCGAGAGATTCGTGATGATCTCCACCGACAAGGCCGTTAACCCGACTTCAGTGATGGGCGCCAGCAAAAGAGTTGCCGAAAAAATTCTCAAATGTTATGCCAAACGCAGTTCGACCAGATTCGTAGCTGTCAGGTTCGGTAACGTGCTCGGCAGTCGGGGCAGTGTTATTCCGATGTTCAAGCAGCAGATCGAAAAAGGCGGCCCGATCACCATCACTCATCCCAAAATGATCCGTTATTTCATGACCATTCCAGAAGCCAGCAAACTCGTCATTCAGGCCGGTGCTTACGGCAAAGGCGGCGAGGTTTTCATTCTCGACATGGGTGAACCCGTCAGAATTGTCGACCTCGCCGAAGACCTTATCAGGCTTGCTGGTCTCGAAGTCGGTCGC
>CAZPCO010000614.1:1464-2108 GCA_964585025.1 uncultured bacterium
GACATCGAAATAAAATATACCGGCATCAGACCTGGCGAAAAGCTATACGAAGAACTGCTGACCGCATCCGAGGGCATTACAGCGACCCGCAACAGCAAGATATTTGTCGCCCGACCTGAAGAAGTCAATGAGGAAGAATTGCACACTCAGGTTGAAAAGCTTGAAGCGGCAGCCAGAATGGGCAAACCGCGCAATATCATCCGCTGCTTCCAGGACATCGTTCCTTCGTTCGCCCCGAACCGCGATATGATACACAACGAAAAGCAGCGCGAACAGAAAGATCATATTGACGAAAATCCCAAACTTCGAGTAGTTGGCTGATATCCAGAATGAGAAAACCGCCGATCTGAAAATCGGCGGTTTTTTATTTCGTCTTACTCAGCTTCATTTTTCATCGCCGGTAATTGGCGGGAAAGGCTGCGACGAAGGCTTTTCTGCCTGCGGAGATTGTTCGCCAGTTTTGTTCGGTTCAGCATGAGGAGGAATAACCGGAGGAAAAGGCTGACTTTCGAGAGCCGGCTTTTCAGCTGGGTTATGCCCGGAATTTCCAGATTTCTTTTCGTCTTTTACTTCGTGAGCAGCCATAGGTGGATACGGCTGGCTGTCGAGTTCACCATGAATACCCTCTGCTGGAGCGCGATTTT
>CAZPCO010000615.1:0-2106 GCA_964585025.1 uncultured bacterium
GATCGTAACCGGCCATCTGCATCATTTTTTCGAACGCCACTACCGGAAACCCGACGACATTGAAATAGCAGCCTTCAATTTTTTCGACAAACAGGCCGGCATGGCCCTGAATGCCGTAAGCACCTGCCTTGTCGTATGGTTCGTCGGTATCGAGATACGTTTTTATATCTTTCGGCGACAGTTCACGAAAGTAAACATAAGTGACCTCTGCATGCGAATAGGTGCGAAAACCTTCGGCATCGACGAGCGCCACGCCGGTCACCACGCGGTGGCGGCGCCCTGAAAGCGAATTAAGCATATTTTCGGCATCGCGTCGGTCTTTTGGCTTGCCAAGAATGCTGTTGCCCTGCACCACTATTGTATCTGCACCGATCACAAGCCCGCTGCGCAAGCTCCCGGCCGCATGAAATGCCTTCATTCCTGCGAGTTTAGCTGCCTGTTCTTCTGGTTCGAGGTCGGCAACATCAGAAAATTTTTCTTCATATGGCGACTCGATCAGTTTGAAGGGAATTTTCAACCCGGTCAGAATTTCCTGACGACGTGGTGATTTTGAAGCCAGATAAAGCTGTGGTAAATGCATCAGGCAGTTCTCCTTAGAAGTTCATGGGTAACTTTGGCGACGATTAGCCCCGAAGGTATTGCGACCGGTATGATAGTGGCGAGATGCAGCCATAAAGGCATGCTGCCGGCAAACAACAGCTGCACGGTTACCAGCTGCGCCGAATTGCTGGCCAGAGCACCGGCAATGCTGACCAGGCCCAGCCCCGACTCAGGCCGCAACCGAAAGACAGTGGCCATCACAAGAGCAGCTGCAGTCGCGCCGGCCAGCGAAATCAGATGAACCGGCGACAGAAAACTGCCAAGAAATACTGCTGCCACTGCCGTTCGCAGCAAAGCAACCAGCAGACCGGCACGCGGCGAAAACCGGACAATGGCAAACAGAGTCAGAGCATTGGCAAGACCGGGTTTCAGCCAGGGCAAAAAGCGGGGCAAAGGTGATTCTATAATCTGTAGAGCCGCTGCCGAGGCAGTGAGAACGGCAATCGTAGTATACCTGGCCGTCTGCCAGGCCACCGGACGACTGTCAGACATGCCTGCTGACAAGGCAAATTTTTCAGTTGCTTCGATTTTTTCTACCCATCTTGCATTCATCTGGTAACCGCATCTACCGATGCGGCCTCACTGCGGAGCGGTTCCACCATCAGACCGTTCGGAACACAAATCAGCGCACCGCTGTCGCTCCAGCCCATGTTGATACACGTACGGCATGGGCAGGTCGAAGATGCGATGCGCACTTTTCCATGGTCATCCCATTCTATTTCGGCAGGTCCGAGCTTTCCTGTAACGATTAGACGTTTTTCTGCAGGTCGTGAAATTATAGTTGTTACCGGGGACTTAGAAAAAACAGTCAAACGCCATCTGTCTGCCACAGGGCCGTCAGAAAGAAAGTGGTAGAACAACCCGACGACCGATAGCAGTGTCAATAGAACAAGAGCGAATGCCTCGTTACGATCAGCAAAAACCGGGGGGGTAGCTTTTCCCGTCATGGTTTCCTGACCTGGCTGAATGCATCCCTGCCCGCGCTGCTGATATGTACCACCCCGGATGCCGTCAGGAAAAGAACCGGAGTGTTGCGTTCCTCAGCCCAGGCAAAAGCCTTTTCGGGCGGCATTGCAAACAGGGCTGTGCTTAGAACATCAGCGGCTATGGCATCGCTGGCGATGACCGTGACCGAAGAGTAGTAATCGACGGGCCGCCCGGAAAACGGGTTCATGATATGCCCGAATTTTTTGCCGGCCACGGTGATAAAGCGTTCATAATCACCTGAAGTTGAAACCGCAAGAGGTGAAATTGACTCGATGTAAGCAAGAGCACCGTTATCACGGGGGTCACGCACGGCAATTCGCCATGGACTGCCATCGGGCTTGCGCCCTTCAAACCAGATATCACCGGCATCATCGATAAGAAAGGCGCTACAGCCTGACTGGCGCAGCACGCTCTTTGCCCTTTCGATCGCATAGCCGCCGGCGATGCCGCCTAAGTCAAGAAGACTGCCTGACGCCAGCAACCAGTGATCGCCTTCATGGCGCAGAACTTTTGTCAAAC
>CAZPCO010000616.1:0-2104 GCA_964585025.1 uncultured bacterium
ACAAGGGTAGAATGAAAATTCTCTATACCTATGAGTCTGACATCGGCGATGGGCTCGAAGATGCGGGAGTTCACCGCACCGACACTCCTGAAATCAGAGAAAAAGCGATGCAGATGGCCCTGAATATTCTGGTTTTCGTGATGATGCAGTGAGGCATTATGCAAAATAACGGCAGATTGAGCGAATTTCTGCAGAACTATCCGCAGCTGCGCGAGCGGCTGAATTCGATGCTGCGCACCTACCGCACCGGTCGACAGATGCGCGTAATCATGAAATGCGCTTTCTGGGCAATGGTGTCGTTTTTCATCGCTCTGCTGGTTTTTCTGCTGGCAGAGCGCACGCCGCTGCAGTCTGAGGTTTTCAGGTTCATCACTGCTGCGGTTTTGTATTATATGTTGTTGTGGTGGTTCTGGCATGCGATTAAAGCACTTGTCCGGCCACCTTCGCCCACTGCACTGGCTGTAGAGATAGAAGACTCGACCGGCCACTTCAATTCCGGCCTGTCGAGTGCCGTCGAATTCGTCGACCAGGACTGCCCGGCCAGTGATAATCGCACTTCAGAAACGATGCGCCGGTTGACGGTAGGCGAAGTCACCGAGCGTTTTGGTCCTGACGATATCAGGGTGTCATTGCGGGTTTTCTCACGGCGGCGGTCGGCATATACGATGCTGTTTTTCATGCTGCTGACCGGTTTGTGGTATCTGCTTTCGCCGGCTGAAGTAATTACCGGCGCTCGCCGTCTTGTTTTGCCTTTCAGAGCGATTGCGCCGTGGTCGACGCTCGATATTGCCGTGGAACCAGGTCATGCAATGGCTGCAATGGGCGAAAGCCTTGAAATTGCCGCTGTTCCCAATCGGCCTGTCAATGAAGCCATGATTCTGGAACTGTTCGAGCCTGACCAGGTTGAAAGCAATCGTGTCGAGATGTATCCCGACACAACTGCATCGCACAGCCGGTTTGTCTACACGTTGAATTCGCTGCAGTCTTCACTTGATTACCAGGTTCGCTGCGAAAAATTCGTATCACAGAGATTCTCGGTGCGGGTTGTGCCGCGTCCGCAGGTCAAACGTCTGCAGGTAACTCTGCATCAGCCGGCCTATGTGGCTACCGGCCCGGTAAAACTCGCTGAAAACAGCGGTGATGGCGAAGCACTTATCGGCAGTACCGTAAAAATCGATGTGGTTGCCGATCAGAAGCTGGCTGCCGGCGGTTTATCTCTGGTTCCCGGGGCTTCGCAAAGCTGCCAGATTCGCAATAATCAGGAATTCAGCCACGAATTCGTTCTTGCTACCGATACCAGTTATTCGATTTTTCTCGAAAACGAAACTGGCCTGAGCAATGAAAAACCAGTGCTTTACACTATAAAGGCGAAATCGGATGCTTCGCCGACCGTCGAATTGTTGACACCGGCTCAGGATATCCCTTTCCCGACCTCTAAACGACTGGATCTGAAAGTGGTGGCACACGACGATTATGGTGTTAAAGCCATGATTCTTTATTATTCTGTCGGAGAGCGTGATTCGCTTGTTCCATTGAATATGAAAGCCGATTTCAGGCCGATTCCTGACTTCGAGGTCGAATTTCCCTGGATGCTCGATACGTTGGCCTTGCAGCCAGGCACGCGGGTCAGCTATTTCGTGCAGGTGGAAGATGCTCAGCAGCCGTTGCCGAATCTCGCATCGACCACTACCTATTTCATCAACATGCCTTCGATGTATGATCTCTATCGTGGGGAAGAAGCCACCCAGGGCGAAGTCAGCGAGCAGCTGGAAAAATACCTCGAACAGCAGAAAATGCGTAAGGAAGCCCTGATGGAAGCTTACGAGCAGATCAAACACGAAGAAAAGCTCGACTTTGAAGCATCGCAGGCGATCGAAAAGGCGATCGAACAAGGTGAAAAGTCGCAGCAGGAAGCGAAAGAAATTCTCGAGAATTTTCAGAAGCTGCAGCAGGCTATGGAAAACAATCCGTTCAGCACTCCCGAAGCTCTTGAACGTATGCAGAAAGTCAATGAGCTGATGAATGAAGTTCTCGATGATGAGACGAAGAAGATTATGCAGCAGCTTCGCGACTCGCTTCAGGATATGAAGATCGACCCGAAAGA
>CAZPCO010000617.1:0-2100 GCA_964585025.1 uncultured bacterium
ATGAATCGCTTCAGCACCAATGCAGATCGTCTCAGAATCGCCGGGCGTGACTGCATCGCTGTGGCTATGCCCGCAAAGAATCTTGATCAGCTGATTCTCGCTGCTTTTGTTCCTGCTGATGTTGTCAGTCGTCATACTGCCTCTCTGGTGATGCGAGCGCGATTTTTGGCTTTGTTTCTCGTTATGATAGTAGTGGCAACTTTTATCTTGCTGCATGACTGGGTGTTCAAACCGCTTGCCGAGTTGAAAGCCGGTATTGAAGCCATTGGTAGCCGCGATTTTCACAAACGCCTTGAAATAATCGGCAAAAACGAATTGGGGCGCCTGACCGCCGCTTTCAATCATTCATTGGAAACTCTCCAGGATCTTGCAGTGGCTGGCGTAGTTCAGGAAAGTCTTTTGCCGGAGCCTCATCTAATAATGAACCGGGTTGAAGTGGTTGCGAAAACTTCTGCCATGACTGATCTGGGTGGTGATTACTATGACATGGTCAAGCTGGATGAGCAGAGTTTGCTTCTATTTATCGGAGATGCAACCGGTCACGGCATCCCTGCTGCTTTGAGCATGGCGATGGCCAAAGCAATTATCCAGCACGAGTCCGGCAGAGGGCTGAGCGGCAAGATACTGATGCAGCAGTTCAACCAGGTTTTCAACAGATTGCGTTCTCAGGGCAGTCGCGATTTTATGACTGCCCTTTGCGTCGAGATAAACACGCTGACCGGTTGCGCCAGTCTAATTAATGCCGGGCATCCTTTTCCGATGCTGCTGCAGGCTCAAGGTGAGAACGCATTAGTTCTTGATCAGATCAGAGGTTTGCCTCCTGGTTTTGACAGCCGACGGGAATTTTCGCCATGTAAGTTGCAGCTGGAGCCGGGTGATAGTCTGCTGCTTTTTACCGATGGATTCGTTGAAAGTGTGGACCGCAAGGGTGGGCAGATGGGTTTCAATGGTCTGGCAAGGCTGATTGCTGTTTCCAGACAGCCTGAGCCGGCTGAACATCTTGAACGCATTTTCGCAGAATTTTCCCGGAATACAGAAAATGGCCAGGACGATTGTACTATGGTGGTGATCAAATTTACATGAACAGAACTGCTTCACCAGGCCTTCACAGCCCTCTGATTCGTTTGTATCTGGTTTTTGCTCTCCTGGTAATTCCGGCATTTGCCTTTTACGAGGGGATGCTCTATCTACAGGAGAATGGTAACGAGGTTGCAAAGAGTCGTGCGTTGCAGCAGTTGACAAAGATTAGAAGTGATCTGCATCTGCATATAGATGGTGAAAAATTCTGGGTTAACAGTCTCACGAACATCTTTGCAACTTCTGATTCAACGGAAACACTTAAACTGGCTTTGGACAATTTTTTAAACAGGCTTCACAGTCAGGCAGAATATATGGTTTTTTCTGCTGACGGAACCCTGATACACGATAATTTTATCAAACCGGAAGCCAAAGACCAATGGAAATCTACGGGACGGGATCTTCTCGATGTCATAGGTTTTGACCGGTCACCGGCGCGGGACCAGGCAATAGACAGACTTCGGCCACGACTTGGCCGGAATTTTTTCCTTCCTGCTCTCGGTTTAAAAAATCAGCGCATTGCCGCGCATCTTTATCACACCGATTTCAAGACTGAAAAGAGCCGAGTCTGGTTGGCAATCAATGACAAAGGCCTGATCATCGTCATGGTTCCAACAATCGAAATTTCTGCTTCACGCAGTCTGCGTTACTATCTTTCGCAACTCGACAAAAGAGAAGCCGGTTTTGCCATTTTTGCACACGGGCAGCTGGTTGCGGCAAACTTCGATTCAATGCAGGCAAGAGTCGCGTATGGACAGCTGAAAAGGGATCCGGGTAAAGAATTCATCGTTCTTGCAGGCTCAATTTTCAGCCCGGTACAGACTGGAGCGAACAGGGCGATTTTGCTTCGCTACCAGCTGCAGGGACATTTTTTGCCGGTTGGTCGTCTGGCAGTCATGGTTTTGCTTGTGTCCGGCTTTCTTTTTACATTGCTGTGGCGTCATGGAAAGGGGCTGGTGCAGCTCAGTGATTCATCGCTGCTGCTTCAGATCGCTACGCTTCTTGGCATTTCAGCCGGCATAC
>CAZPCO010000618.1:0-2099 GCA_964585025.1 uncultured bacterium
TAATCACTCCAGATGTCGAAGCCGCTCTTAAACGCGCTTCAGCTCGCGGTGTTAAGATCTTCTTCCATACCAACAGCGCTGATTCAACCGATTCCCTGTTCCCGCAGGCTTTCCTGATGAACGACTGGGAAAGACTGCTGACCGACATGCCGACCGCGCGAATTTTTGTAGCTCCGAGTCAGAACGAGCGCCTGCATGCCAAGATTTTTGTCTTCGACGGTCTGGTGACCATCGTTGGCTCCTACAACATGGATCCCCTCAGCGAACAGGTCAACTCTGAAGTAGTTGCCGCAATCCATGACAAACCCTTCGCTCAGATGACCAGAAATCGCATCTTCAACCTGATGAAGAAGAACATCATTGAATATAGACTCGAACGCGACAGTGAAGGCCGCATCGTTAAGAGATACGGTCCTGAAGATCACGTTAAGAGCGAAACGGTCAAGAAAATGAATCGTTTGCGCAAGCTGCAGTGGCTGCGCCCGTTGATCTGATTCAAAACCAAAAAGCCCCGGTTTCCAGATTATGGAAAACCGGGGCTTTTTCTATTTATTGCTTATGGCTGTAATTCCGGGCTCACTGAAGTTTCGGCCGGCTCAGGCAATGATGGCAGCGACGGCAGCAGGTCGAAATTACCATGCACCGAACGCTGCAGTTTCCATTCTCTGATAATGGCGATGCGTTTGAGATCTTCCGGTTTTACCGCAACCAGGCCTTTCCAGACCAGTTCGCCAATTTCATGATTGAGAATCACCTGTTCGTCGATATAACCTTCGAGAAGCGGCGAAAGATTTTTTCCGAGCTGCCCTCGAACAGTTGGGTTCAGCTTGAAGCCGAACGGGTTGACGAACAGGAAAAGATGAACTATTGCCGTCAGAACAATGATTCCGACCAGATGATAATTCAGTGCTAATGGCTCGATTTCGGCAAAACATTTCAGAAGCAGGGTAAGCCCCATCAATACGAAGACCGGAAGTGCCGCCGGGCTTATCAGGGCAATGAACCCGGTAATGGCATAAAAGAACAGGTTGGGTATGTCTTCGTGGCTAAGTCGCCCGAGCATTGTTATGTTAATGAGCAGAAAAATACCCGAAAGCAGATACATGACCTTCATATCTGCTTCCGGCATGAAATTCCAGGTAAGGACAGAGTCTGGATCAACCGAGCTGGCCGCGCCTTCAGGGAAGAAAAGCAGCCCGGTCAGGGCGCAGAGCAGCAGGGTGGGGCTGTAATTGTCGTTATACAAAGCATGGCAGGCAATCAGAGCTACCAGCAGCCAGCTGTTGATGCCAAGGCCGCTGGCAGCTGCAGTAATCGGCACCAGCACCATGCCAAAATGATTCTTGAGGCGGTTGTTGTCAAGAATAGTAATGGTGCCGGCTACGAAGATGAGGGTAAGAAGCATGCGCAGGTTCAGGAAAGTCTGCATTGACAGCGCAAAAATAGCCAGAAAAATGATGCCGGGCAGAATTTCTCTGCTTTTGAAAACCCAGGTACAGAGAATGCAGCAGAGCAGAAAGTAGGCAATGTGAAAAACCGCTTTGAGACCGAGCAGTGAAGCACTTGAATCGGCGATGGTCAGGGCTATCGACTCCGGAAAGAATACCCAGCCGATCGACAGGTCGAAATCACGTGCCAGTGTTAGATCCCAGAATGTCTGCGCCGGAAAGGGCGCCGAGCGCGTGAAAAAGAACAACACGGCAATTGTCGCAACCAGGGCGGCAATTCTGTTCCATTCTACCTGGCTGTCAGCCGGCAGTTCAGCCTGCTTTACTTCAGCCATTTCTCAGTCTTCCAGGTTCAGGATTTTTTCAGGTTTGACCGGCAGTTTTCTGATTCTGACACCGGTTGCATTATAGATGGCGTTTGCAATTGCTGGTGCAATGCCCATCAAAGGAACTTCTCCGAATCCTTTGGCGCCGTAAGGGCCGCGGTCGTAGGGGTGCTCGACAATTATCGGGTCGATTTCAGGTGTGTCTTCCGTTGTTGGCAAAATATAGGTAGCAAAGGCGTTGTTGAGCATGCGACCGTTGGCATCGTGACGGATTTCCTCCATCGTTGCATAACCGAGCCCCTGCAGAGTGCCGCCTTCGATCTGC
>CAZPCO010000619.1:0-1542 GCA_964585025.1 uncultured bacterium
GTGATGCTCCGTGGGGCAACGTTATCGGCACTATCCCCCCTCAGGCGACAGGTCTGATCGTATCAGGGCTGCAGGGCGACTTCTTCGAAGTCTCCTATGGCGGCAAACAGGGTTATTCTCACATAAACTACGTATCGATACCAGGGCATACCGCCTCTGGTATCGAACCGCCCCGCCCGCCAGGAGCCCCACCTCCGATCTGATCGAGCAAATCGATCTGATCAGCTCGATCTGACCATCAGAACTATAGCCTGGCACGCAATAGCCCTGCCCTGCCCTACTGCATCGAAACCCTCATTCGTGCCTGCCTTGATGGAAATCCTTTCAGGCTCGATCGCCATGGTTTCTGCGAGAATTTTGCGCATCGTCTCACGGTGCGGGGCGATTTTGGGGCGTTCACAGTGAATCATGCAGTCGAGATTGCCAACCCGATAACCGGCGGCTGCAGTTTTTTCGCAGACAATACTCAGCAGTCGGAGCGACGCAATCCCCTTGAAGGCAGGGTCAGTGTCGGGAAACAGGCAACCGATGTCGCCAAGCGCCAGCGCACCGAGCATTGCATCCATGATTGCATGGACGAGAGCGTCGGCATCCGAGTGCCCCTTCAGGCCGCGATCAAAAGGTATCTTCACGCCGCCGAGCCACAGTTCTCTACCCTCGACAAGAGCATGTATATCGTGCCCGATACCGATTCTGAAACCTTCGCTCATAGTGCGGCCACCGTCTCTTCTGCCCGACAACGGGCTGCAGTATCGATGGCAAGAAGCTGATCGATGCTCTCAGCAGCTTCGTATGAGAATTTTTGCAGCGTTTTATCGATAACGACCGGAATATCGACGAAGCCGATGCGTTTGTGCATAAATGCCTGCACCGCGATTTCATTGGCGGCATTGAGAACACAGGGCATGATTCCCCCGGCTTTGCCTGCAGCAAAAGCCAGCTGCAGACAGGGAAAATCGTTCTGCCTTGGAGTCATGAAGGTCATGCTGCCGACCTTCACCAGATCGAGCGGCGCCAATGGAGCCTGCCAGCGCTCGGGCCAGCTGAGCGCGTACTGAATCGGCAATTTCATATCAGGCCAGCCGAGCTGCGCGATTACTGAACCGTCCGAAAATTCGACCAGGCTGTGAATGACTGACTGAGGGTGGACAACCACTTCGATCTGATCGTATGAGGCTGAGAACAGCCAGTGTGCTTCGATTACCTCAAGCCCTTGGTTCATCAGGGTGGCAGAATCAATGGTGATCTTGCCGCCCATGTTCCAGTTCGGGTGCTTCAGGGCCTGTTCGACCTTCACTTCAGCGAGTTTGTCAACCGGCCAGTCTCGGAATGGCCCCCCGGAAGCGGTGATGATTATCCGGCGCAACGGGGTGGCGGCAGCCCCCTGCAGACATTGAAAGATTGCGGAGTGTTCGCTGTCAACAGGAAGCAGATCGATACCGGCATCGGCAACCGCCTGCATCACAACATCGCCGCCCACTACCAGAGTTTCCTTGTTGGCAAGACATATCTGGTGACGACGGGAAATAGCCGCCATCACCG
>CAZPCO010000619.1:1552-2093 GCA_964585025.1 uncultured bacterium
CTCTTCATCGTGCATTTGGAGACCTTCCTCAGTCCGGCGGCTCCAACGATGGCCGCCACGGTCGTATTGGCGGCTTCGAGAGCCACTGCTTCGAGGATTGCCTGCGGGCCGGCTCCGACTCTGATTCCGGTGCCGGACAGTTCATTGCGAAGGTCAGAAAAAGTTTCTTCGCATGCTGTAGCCACAAATTCAGGCTGGAATTCCCTAGCCTGTTCGGCAAGGAGGCGCCAGTTTTTCGCGCCGGTAATTGCAACAACCTTCAGTTTATCAGGATTTGCCCTGACCACATCGAGAGTACTGCGACCAATTGAGCCAGTAGAGCCAAGAAGTACTATCTTTTTCATTTATAGATGCTTTTTCACTGTGTGTTCGATGAAAACATCGACCGGAAGTCCATCCAGATTTTTTACCGCATTCATGGCACTGCGCTTGTCATGAAACAGTCCAAACACTGATGGACCGCTGCCGGACATCAGAACAACGCCTTCTCCGGTTGAAGACAGGCGTTCTTTGATCCGCAGAACTTCAGGATAACGATGCA
>CAZPCO010000620.1:0-309 GCA_964585025.1 uncultured bacterium
ACATTATAGCCCTTCAGCAGAATCAGGGCAACTCGACTGTAAAAGCTGGTTTGATGAAAATACAGAGTTGGTTAAAGACCTGCTATCACATTTCAGTCATCAAATCTCTTGCTCAACGAGCTGAACCAGAAGATAGGCTGGCATTTTAAGGGCTTTTCCAAGTTTCAGCAGAGTGGTCAGGGTTGGCTGCCGAATTCCACGTTCAAGCATTGAAATGAAGGTTCGGTTACAACCGGCTTCAAAAGCGAGTTCTTCCTGTGAAAAACCGGCTTTTTCCCTTTGCTCTTTTAAAATTTGGCCGAAATGCTT
>CAZPCO010000620.1:319-2092 GCA_964585025.1 uncultured bacterium
TCTGAATGTGCAACAAGCTGCCCCTGTTTGTTTTGTAGCAATCTACTTCAGGGGCTCATTACGGTCGACATACTATAGTATTCAAATCGATTGAAGATGAATGAATACTATGGTATTCAATAAGAGAGATTTCATTTTTATCATTTTGAAAGATGCGGTAGGGAAAACCCTGACTATCAGCATTTAAAAACATAAGGCTGAAGCAGAGGTTTGCTGCAAAGCGCGGGGGTGAAAAATGCGTAGAACGTTCTTGCCTGTTTTGTTGTCGTTTCTTGTTTTGATGGCCGGATACGGTTGTTCTGAAAGGGAAACATTGTTTCCAAAGGCTTCAATTTCGGTCAAAAGGGTTGAACCCTATCTGTATTATCCGGGTACCGAAAAGCCATTTGCAGAAGCATCGATTCTTCTGAAAAACGATTTGGGGATTCCAGCCAAAATAAGAAGACTTTCAATCAAATATTCGAATATTCAAAACCACGAAAAGCCGGTTAAAGTCAAAGAAATATCTACTTCTTTCGATCAGGATGTGTTGCCTCTGGCTGAGACGACCATCAAACTGACTCCAATTGAACCGGATTTTTTTGATCAATTGGCCTTCAACGAACCAGTTATTTCCAATTCTACTGCGAGAGATTCTCTGAAATTTTCCATGCCAGATTTATTTTCGGATACAGCGAGCGAGGAACCGCCAATTGCGCCTCCAGCGAGTGAGCCACCAGCGGATTCAGCTTCTAACTCTGCGGGTTCATCGACATTTCCGCTGACTGCTCAGGCTTTCCCGGTTATGGGCTGTGTTACCTTGTCATTGCTTGATTCAAACGGGCACAGCTTCAATATTGATGCGCATATGTTGATTTACTACCTGGGCGAAAAACCGATTGTTACGCCAACATCAACTGGCACCAGCACCAGCACTGGTACTAATACTGGCACTGGCACTGGCACTGGCACAGAAACGGAAACCGCATATTTAAAAATTCTTTCCGGTGCCGGGACTTATAAACCGGGGCAATTTATTAATTTTCTCGCAACCCATAGCGCAAACGTATCCGGAGTTAAATGGGAAAGCGATATTGATAAAGAGTTCGCGAGCAAGGCAGAAGCGAATGTTTCTACTCTCAGCATAGGAACCCATAAAATTACCTGTTTTGGTTTTTATTCAAAAGGAAAGGTAATGGACGAAATAAAGGTCATTGTTAAAAAGTGAAGCAATGACTTATGAACGTGACAATAAAATCGTTTCCCAGGCTGGAGTTTACTTTCCAGCTTTGAAGGGGGAGGCTTTTTCTTTGACTACTTTAAGGACTGGTAGAATTTCTGCCATTTTTATGGTGAGGCCGGTAAAAATCTGTGATTCGAGAGTAGCTTCGTCGTCGAAAACCCCGATGAGTTCATACGCGCCGTCTTTGAGGGTGTAGATGTGGGCGTAACGCTCGATCGGGTGAATCAGCCAGTATTCTTTGACTCCGTGCCGCTCATACAGGCGGCGTTTTTTGACCTGGTCCTTCGAGGCCGTCGATGCCGAGAGAATTTCGACCACCAGATCCGGCGCACCAACGCAGCCCTTTTCGTCAATTTTTTTGGGGTCGCAGATTATCGAAATGTCGGGCTGAACTACATTTGAGCAGTTATTGCGGCTTTCTTTCTTTTCGGCAAGCCTGACGTCGAATGGTGCAGCAAAGACCCTGCAGGATTTGACTTTGAAAAACCCGCAAAATTCGTACATCAGATTTGCTGATACTTCCTGATGCGCCGTTCCCGGTGCCGGGGTCA
>CAZPCO010000621.1:0-2091 GCA_964585025.1 uncultured bacterium
CGAAAACGCCAAGCTCTTCAACGAGGTTCTCAATGCCAACAACTACAGTGAAAGCATTCTGAGAAGCTTGAGTAACGGCGTCATCTCGGTCAACAACATGCGTCGCATCGAAAAGGCCAACCGTATCGCTCTGCGCATTCTCGATGCCGAAGAGGGCCAGGTGATCGGCAAATTCGCCGACATGTTTTTTACCGGCGATAATCACTGGGTAGTCGACAGTCTGCGGCGTGTCATTGCCCGCAACGACTCAGACTCTTTTATCGACGCTGAGTTGACCACCCTCAAAGGGCGGAAGGCTTCGATAAACCTCTCGGTGGTGCCGCTGCGTGATATTTCCGATCAGCCGGTCGGCGGTCTGATGATTCTCGAAGATCTTTCGACCGAAAAGCGCCTGAAGGGTACCCTCGCCAGATACATGACCAAGGAAATTGCCGATCAGCTCATGGACAGTGACGCACAGCTCGGCGGGCAGATGCGGGAACTCAGTATTCTGTTTTCGGATATCCGTAATTTTACTACTATATCAGAGCGCCTGGGCCCCCAGGAAACAGTTGTCATGCTCAATGAATATTTTTCGTTGATGGTCGACACACTGTTTCAGCATGGTGGTATTCTCGATAAATTCATTGGAGACGCGATGCTGGCCATTTTTGGTGCGCCTTTCAGCACCGGGGAAGATGCTGACCGGGCGGTCACGACGGCCATCGCCATGATGAGGGCACTCAAGCAGTTCAATGCTTCACGCATGCTGAAGAACCAGGAAACCATAGCTATCGGCATCGGGATTGCAACTGACAACGTGCTGGTCGGTAACATCGGGTCGATGAAGCGCATGGATTACACGGTAATCGGTGATGGCGTCAATCTTGCATCGCGACTTGAAGGAGCGACCAAATTTTATCATTCAGACATACTTATCAGTGAAAAAACCTACGAACAGCTGAAGCACCCTTACAAAGTCAGAGAAGTCGATCTGATCAGGGTTAAGGGTAAGCTCCAACCTGTCAAAGTATTACAGATTCTCGATCACCATGATGAACAGTCGTTTCCATGCCTCGAAGAGGTGGTCGGCTACACGCACCGCGGCATCGATTTTTACCGGCAGCAGCGCTGGGAAGAAGCTCTGGCCGATTTTGAATCGGTGATCAGACTGCATCGCCATGATGAGCTTGCCCGCATGTATGTCAGCCGTTGCCATTTTTTCATGAGCAAACCTCCTGGCGACCAGTGGGACGGAGTCTGGACCATGACCTCAAAATCCTGATTTATTTGTAAACTGTCGCAGATTCTACTAATATGTTTCTGTGACCAGCAGGAATGAACAACAGAATCTGATAGATGATCTGAAGGCACCGATAAAGTCTTTCAGGATTTTTGCACTTGAAGAGGTTATCAGAAGCGGTGCATCGGCGGAAATTCTTGCGGCTCTCGAAGAAGTAAGCAGACTTGAAGACGATCCTGAATGTTCGGTTTTGTTAAGTCACGCCATCAGTGCGGTGCGCAGCCGTCTGACCGGCCAGAAAGCTGCGCCGGCCGCTTCGTTGAGTGAGCAGACCGATTTCCATGCCGCCTGGGCCAAAGCTGATGATAACGAGAAGATGCGCATTCTATCCGATCTGCCTCCCAGACTGCCGAAGGGGCTGCATGCCCTGGGCCCGGATCTCATCGTTGACGTTAATCCGGTGATCGCAGCGCGGGTAATCAGAGCGTTCTGCCGCACCTGGCCAGAAGAAAAATTTCAGCAGATTGCCGGTTTTCTCGATTCCGCCAGTCTGACCCTGAAACTGGCCGCTTTGCGTACCATCGTTCACATGAAGCCCGAACTGCTGGTCAACGATCTGCCAACTTTGCTGAGTGCAAAAGACCCGCAGATAAAGGCTCTCGCGATCAGAGGTCTGGTAAAAATCGACAAAGAAGAAGCGCTCAACCATCTGCAGGCACTGCTGCTGTCATCAGACTTGTCTGACCGTCTGGCTGGCATTCAGAACTGCCCGTTTCTACCTTTCGAAATGGTTAAGCCGGTGCTGCTGAAATATTTTGCCGCGGAAAACCACCCGGAGTTGCTTATCAGAGCCGGCTGGATACTCGAAA
>CAZPCO010000622.1:0-2087 GCA_964585025.1 uncultured bacterium
TGAACCGTTTTATCGATCATCAGGGTTTTGAAGAAGTCTGGCTTGGAGTTGCCGATTATGAAAAGGCTCCGGCCGGTAATTTCAGTGTAGTTCAGACACAATTGCCCTGAAAAAGGGGAACCTTATGACCAAGCGTATTCTGATCGTCATCATGGCCTTTGCCCTTGTGGCAGGGGCCTCTTTTGCCTATCGTATGCCCTCGAAGGGCGAAGTAACCTGTAGTGCCCTTAATGTGCGCACCGGGCCTGGCACCAGTTATTCCGTTCTGACAACTATCAGTCAGGGCACCCAGGTACAGATCCTTTCTATCAGCGGCAACTGGTATAAGGTGAACGTCGGCTCCAATAATGGGGTGTATGTTCATTCTGCCTATATCAAGGTCACTGAATCAATAGACGTAGAAGATCCAAAGGCCGAAAAGGAAGCCACAAAACGCTTTCTTCCGACCCTGCAGAATGTGGACCCTGCTACCAGATAACCCTCCGGGGGCGGAGTTGACATGTTAAACTTTCAGACAGAGCTTCGCTGCCGGCGTGGCAGCGTTGCAGTCGTCATTGCCGGCATCTTTCTGGCACTGCTAGTTGCTTTCAGCGCATTCATGCGTTATTCGACAAGCAGACAATACACTACAAAGAAGCTGAATAAAGTGCTGCTGGCCCGGGAGTTTTCTGCCGGGCTGGCTACACTTGCCTGTCATCAGCTGAAACAGAAAGATATCAAGAATCCGTCGAGCAAGCTGGTTCAGAATCTTTCCATGCCTCTGTCTAAAATGGATAAACAGGCCACTGAAAAGATAACCTTCGTCGAACCGGCCAAAGGTCTTGTCAATAAAATCAGAGTTGCCAACAGTGAATTGCGTGATCTGTCATTCGAAATAGGCTGGGAACTGCACAAAGGGGATTTTCAGCCTTGCATCGCGGCTTATCCGCGAGAAAAAATCGGTGTTCTTCGCCTGCCGATCCGTGTTTCTTATAAGGCACCCGGCTCAAACGATCTGGTTAAGGAAGATTATCTTTACACCACCAGAGTAAAGGTCGTCGCCAACCTGGTGCCCGTGCTTTCTCGATTCAGTCTCTATGTTGAAGATGCCGTTGCCGGAGAAGGGCCTGACCGCTTCAACAAGGTTGAAACCAACTCGCAGGGAAATCTTCTGCCATCATGCCAATTCAAGCCCTGGGTTCTTGACAACGGCCTTGGCGGTGACAAATTTCCCGAACGTTTCGCCAATGTCATCAATTCCGGCAGAGGCCTGGTTTATCTGGGTGGCGGCCGTATCAACCTCAGCATCGCCCGGGGCTGGAACGAACCAGGCAAATACGGAGAGGGTTTTCATCTTTTCGCTGAAGGCCGTGGTGATGGCTTGTATACTACAGAATTTCTCGGGCCAATGGCGCTTCTGAACTGGGAAACCGGTTTGTGTAACGATATCAGCGATGATGCCAGCATCTTCTGGTGGGAATTGATCAAAGACGGTTACGATGAAATGTCGAAGACCAATTCGATTTTTCGTCTGAACGGCACCGACCAGGATAAATCACCGACCCTGGTATTCGGCGAGGTTATGGCACGCACTCTCTGCGCCAAGGCCTACCGCGAAAGCGGCGATAATTTCGGGCCGCTTCCTTACGCCGGTAACGACGACAAATTTACTGACTATACAAGTGGTGAGAGCGAAGTCTTCAACATCAGCTATTTTATCAGTGAATTCCAGAAGGCTTCGGGTAGCCTCAGCCGGACTGCTTACAATGCAAAATACGCCAGTTGTCTGGTCGAAGAGCCATATAACCGGGCGCTTGCCTATATCATCACCAACTTCAAGGCCGCGCACCCCCTTGACACAGGTGCAATTCCTTCTGGTGACCCTCTGGCAGCATTTGCTGGCGGCAAGGCAGTTTCGAATGGCATAGCCCACAAGATTCCGGCGCCTTTCGATGGCATTTATTCAGATGTTAAAGACCTCAACAAAATGGCTGACCTTGTGAGCAAAGAAAAAACCATGATTCCCGGCATCCGTGCAGTTCGCAATATCGAACTGAGCAAAGGGCAGAAGCTGTTCGCTGCTCTAGAACAGCTCGGAATGCTTCGCA
>CAZPCO010000623.1:0-2084 GCA_964585025.1 uncultured bacterium
GACCTGGAAGGATAGAGTCAATTCGGTGATGTTTGAATCTTTTACCAGCGGCTTATCTGATCTGCTGGGAGATGCCGCTGCCAATCTGTTCAAGCCTTTTGAAAATTTCGGGCGGCTCAGCGAAATTACCTTTGCCGACCGCAGAAATTATGTGTTTTCACATTTTGTCGAAACAGCGGATGCTGCAGATGCAAGACTTCTGGTCATCTGGCATGGGGCCGAATCTTTTGCCGAACGTTATCTTTCCCGGCAGATTCTGCGCAATTCACGTTCTTCCGAAATGGTGCAGCCAATCCGGCTGGCGATGGTACCGCTCAAGGCTGGTCGAATGCCATTGCCGCGGGAATTCAGCAAATACCCCTTTGTGGCTAAGCTGGCCGAGAGAGTATCTGCATCAGGAGCCCAGCAGTTTTCTCTCGAGCAGATCGGCGGGCAGGAATGGCTGGTGGCGGCGGTTCCAATGCGCAAAATCCCGGATTACCTTGTCTATGCAATGCTGCCCGTTCATAGGGCTGAGGCTGATCTGCATGTTTTGACCGCCCTGATCGTGGCTGTGATTTTTTTGTGCCTGCTGCTCAGCTGGTGGATTGGGTGCCGGCTTTTTCGTCAGAATTCGCCATTGAATGCTTCCTGCAGCTGAACATTAATAGAAGCGGCTGGTTCCCTTACGAAGGCAAAACCATGAAGCGCTGTGTCGGTCGAGCAGGAATGATGTGTCTGCTGATTGCTGCTCCAGAAATTGCTGGCAAAAACGCGGATATCGTTGACTTTTGTTTGAAGTTGTATTAGTATTGAAAATTCGGCAAAGGTCATGTACGTTTTACGCGAGGTTTTTGTTGGGCTTTATTTCAAGCGAAATAATAGCGTTGATTCGCGAGAGAACCGATATCATTCAGATTATCGGCGAACATGTACGGCTGAATCCCTCAGGTAACAGTTACAAGGCGCTATGCCCCTTCCACAAGGAAAAAACCCCAAGCTTCCACGTCATTCCCGATAAGCAGATTTATCATTGTTTCGGGTGTGGCAAGGGGGGCGACGTTTTTTCCTTCCTGATGGAGCTCGAGCACATGACCTTTCCTGAGGTAGTTAAGTTTCTAGCTGACCGAGAGGGCATCGAGATTCCCAAAGAGCATGATCCTGCCGCTGATCGCAAAGCCGACCTTTATAATTATCTCGACCGGGCTGCCTGCTTTTTTGAATCATGTCTTAACGACAGTTCTGCAGGTGCGGTTGCCCGTGAATATCTGAAGAAGCGCAAGATAAGCGCTGAAACCGCGAAGAAATTCCGTATAGGTTTTGCACCTAACGCCTGGGATTCAATTGTCCACCGTCTTGGTAAAAACTCCGATGACCTGCTCAGTCTTGAAAAAGCCGGTCTGGTTAAAGAGCGCGCTCAGGGCGAGGGTTATTATGACGTTTTCAGAAACCGACTGATGATACCGATTCTTGATGTGCATGGTCGGGTGGCCGGTTTTGGTGGTCGGGTTCTTTCGCCTGATGATGAACCCAAATATCTCAACAGCGCTGAAAGCGAGACTTTCAATAAGCGGCGCATGCTGTTCAATTTCCGTGAGGCGGTTCCGGCGGCCCGTCGGCTGAATGCCGTAATTGTCGTCGAGGGTTATCTCGATGCTATAAGTCTTTATCAGAACGGCGTAAAAAACGTGGTGGCTTCGCTGGGTACAGCGATTTCAGCCGAGCAGATTCATATGCTGGCCCGCAACTGCGAAGTTATTTATTTCTGCTACGACGGCGATGCAGCGGGGCAGCGGGCGACTTTGCGCGCCATTTCCCTGCAGAAGGATGCGCCGGTGAATGCCAGGGTCGTTACTTTTCCCGACCCGACCGATGACCCCGACAGTTTTGTCAGCCGTGAAGGCGGCGACAGCTTTAAAAAACTGCTTGAAAAAGCCAGTGATATATATACTTTTCTCATTGAGACTCATACCCGTGGTTTGAAGCCGCCCCTCGAGATTCCTGTTAAGGAAAAACTTGTCCAGGAGTTCAAAGAGCTGGTCCCAGCCATCCACAGTTCAATTGCGAGAAGCGAAGTGATCCGTAAAATCTCGAAACTGCTGGAC
>CAZPCO010000624.1:0-2083 GCA_964585025.1 uncultured bacterium
TTTTTTCAATCTGATCATTAAAAAGCCGACAGTAGCCTTCTCGTTTCTTGCCCTGTTCAACATCGATTTCATGCAGTCGACGAAATAGTCTCTTGAATATAGGCGGCTCGAACTGTCGACAATGTTTTTCTCGATAAGGTCGAGCTTCTTGTTGGTAGCTCTGATGCGGTTACTGAGTTCCTTCATGATCCCGAGGGCGACCATCGGGAACTCGCTGATCAGATCGCAGAATTCACCCTTGCGCAACACCAGAGTGCGTGAATGAACGTCGGCGATGGCTGAAGCAGCGCGTGGCTTATCGTCGTAAAGACCCATTTCTCCGAAAAAGTTGCCTTTGTCAAAACTGGCAAGAACTTTTATGGCAGGCGCTCTGCCGGTAAATATGGAAATCTTGCCATCGACGACGAGATACATGCTTTCGCCAAATTCACCTTCTGAAAAGATTACCTCGCCCGACTCGAACTCTTCTTCGGCCACCACCTCAGCTATCTTGCGCAATTCGTAGCTTGACAGGCTCGAGAAAATCGAGATTCTCTTCAGAAACAGAATTCTTTCAATGATTATCATATGCCACTTTCAACTGAACTGCAGGGTTATCCCGCGATTTTTCAGGGTTTCAACCGCCCAGTGGCAGGTACCCGCCACCGAAGCCGCAAGGTGTGAGTCCGACTCCATTTTCTTCAGAACTGGCATCA
Source organism: uncultured bacterium (assembly GCA_964585025.1). Taxonomy (GTDB): domain Bacteria; phylum Muiribacteriota; class Ozemobacteria; order Ozemobacterales; family Ozemobacteraceae; genus Rifleibacterium. Next base: position 696 of record CAZPCO010000624.1, read on the forward strand.
ACTCAGGAATTTCAGCAATGCAGACCGTATAAATGGCAGCTTCCTTGAGTTCGTTGTCAGATGAATTGAGATATTTTCCGAGAATAACACGCAGATCTTTTTCGCGCAGCGAAAAAACTTTCATTGCATAGGCAGCGATCTGGTCGAGCGATATGTTTTCGAGAATCGGAATTATGTGATATACCAGCTGGCGTTCTCCCATGTTCTGCAGAACCTCGATCGCGTTGTTCACCAGCTCTTCATTGCTTGAATAAAGACTTTTGAACAGATCCCGCGCTTCACGACTCTGTTCTGGTGCTATGAGACAGACGATAAGCCTGGTCAATGCCCAGGCCCGCTCTTTGAGGAGCATCTTGAGATAAACCGAGTTTTCGCGACGCAGTTCACGGCCGATGACAAATTCTTCGAGCTTGTATTCATAAAGCTGCTGAATGACCCGCTGGCCAAATTGATGCAGATAATCTCGAACGCCGCTATCCTGGGAAGCCGCCAGTATGCCGGCTACTGCTGCTCTGGCGTGCAATGAGCTTTCGCTGCTTTCGAGCACCATGATCAATTCACTGAATTTATCGTCATAATGGGCAATAAGAATTTCTTCAGCCAGTTTGCGGTTCCGCGGACTCGAATCAGAAAGCCCTTCGACAACATGGTAAAACCACTTTGGCTCACTGAGCCTGGTCAGCATTTTCAGGGCGAGAAAACGAATTTCCCGCGAATCATCCTTTACCAGCCTGCCAATGATTTCATAATGTTCATCGGATTCACCGGTATGGAGAATTTTTTCGAAGGCAACTGCGGCAGCATGCCTGATCTTTGTATCATCGCTTCTAAGAAACGGGCGCAGATTCACCCAGAATCGTTCATCGCAGGTTAAGCCAAGCATTTCGATGCCCTTGAGAACATCGCTGTCGCTGCTGCTGCTGATATAGGCCTGAATGACCCCAAGAGACTGCATCATCTGATCCAGGTCACCGTTTTTAACAAAGATTATCGAAGCAAGACGTCTGAGGTTTTCAGATTCGCTGTTCAAAAACGGCAGCACCCGGTCACGCAGACGTGCCGAAGTCGGAAACAAAGCCAGAGCTTTCAATGCCTGGGTTTTCAGGTTTTCGTCTGCTGATTCCAGGCATTTAAAAAGAAACTCTGAAGAAAAATGATCGATGGGAAGACTGATCTGCTTCAAGACTTCGACTTTTCTTTCGTCAGAAAAATGTGACAGGCGACTGGTAAGCTGTTCGCGGCTGTTGCGATCACCATGAGTAACTATCAGCTGAATTACCAGGGCGGTCGTTTCTTCATCTGCCGTATCGAGGCTGTTGAGAAGAAGGTCGAGGGTTTTCTGATCGAGATTCAGTTTCTGCAATTCGCCCTTCTTGAAAAAGTCGAGG
>CAZPCO010000625.1:0-2081 GCA_964585025.1 uncultured bacterium
TTTGGTTATATCACAATCGAAGAGTTCAGAAGTGAAGAAATTTTTTATGTTGATGATGGAACCGGTAAAATTGCTGTAGATCCGAAAGATCTTACCATATATGGGCACAAGGTTATCGGTGGTGAAGAATCGATAATCAACGTCGAAGATGACGGAGTGTTCGGAGCGAAAATGCCGCATGCCAATTCAGAGGGCATTCTCAAGGAGGAGCAGATTCTGGTTCCCGGCCGCAGGGTTTACGTCATGGGAGAACTGACGGGCGATCGAGGCATACCTTGTATCAGGGCACCCCATGATGGTAATCATACTGCCATGTTATCGCTGAGAACCGAAGAAACAATTCTTGAAGAAATGGGCGAGCGCGCCAGAACCTACACGATCGGCATTGCCATTACCATTTTTGTATCTCTGGCTGTTCTCCTTTATGCGTTTTGAAGCAGGGGAAAAGTTGATGAAAGTTTGGTTGTATGGAGCATATATGCGCTTATTGTCTGTGCTTTTGCTGGCGTTTTCTCTCCTCGTCGGAGTTGCAGTCGCCGAACCGGATGATGTACCAGGAGAAGCAATCGGTGAGGTGCTCGGCAAAAAGATTTATCGCAATGAAATTTTTGTCCCGGAAGAATACCGGAATATCGTCGCTGCTTCGACAACCGTCAGGAATACAGATGATGGGTCTGATCTGGTTTGGGAAAGTGACTCTGGAGATTCGTCGGCCGGTGGCCTCGAAGATCTGGGCCCAATTGAATTAGAAGAAGAAGCGACGGCATCGGACAGCGAAAAAGTAATCGACTCCTATGAAGAATATTTAGAAGAAGCAGATTCTGAACAGAATGAGCCTGAAGGCATCGAGGCTGACCCGGAAACATCAGATAACCCTGATCTTGAGACGGCCGACGAGGGAGAAGAGCCTGAAACCGCCGGAATGTATTATGGTGAGCCTGAAGAAATGCTTGCCGAGCGTGAGAAGATCATTCAGAGTGAATTGATGCGGCTGTTTGTCTCTCCTCTGGTTAAAAAATTCGTCGATGAAAACAAGGGAAGATTTGATCCGACAGCCGAGGAACTGAGCATTCAGACCGCCGAATTCAGGGCAAGATCGCAAAAGAGTTCTGAACAGAATAAGGCCAGGATTGCGGAAATAGAACGGGAACTGGCCGCCCTGGGTTCTGCTGATAAAGAAAAGCGTGAACGACTGATCAGGAAGAAAAAGTTCCTTGAAAGTACACATGTTCCAGCTGGAAGCGACCAGATGGAGGAACGGCTGGCACGCGGGCTCATTGCTGTCTGGAAAACCCAGATCGGCCTTTACGAAAAGTATGGAGGCGGGCGCATTCTCTGGCAGCAGAGCGGTTACGAGGCTTTCGACGCGTTGCGTTGTTTTGTTGAAGAGCAGCAGAAGCTTGGCAATCTGAAAATTTCTGATCCTGAGCTGCAGCAGAAACTGATGGGATACTGGAATGACCCGGGGCATGCCAATTTTCTCAGAGACGACCCTGAGACGACCCGGGCATTTCTCAACCCGTCATGGAAACAGCGATAAGATCGTTCGATTGAGCTCTGGTAAGGTTTTCTTTATATCTGGCCCGTGTGTATAATTGCTGATCCGCCGTTCTGCTTATGAAGTGAGTGGATCAAATCGAGGCCAATTCTCGTCAGTTCAACCATTTTGATTTCTGGAAATGGCTGCAGCTGGTGCCATTCGCAGCGGTCGGTCGAACCCGAAAGCTCATGCCTGAGTTCACCACCAGTTACCTCGGCATGATAAATAATTCTGATTCCCTGAAAATCTTCGTGGTCACGGTGAACAACCAGTGAATCGATGCCTGCCACATTGGTTACTCTGATTTTTAAACCAGTTTCTTCCTCAACCTCTCTAATTACTGCCTCTTCCGGGCTTTCGCCAAATTCAAGGCCGCCTCCTGGTAGGGTCCAACAGCCTTCCCATTCCGGGAGTTCTTTCGACAGACGGCAGAGAAGCACATGGCGGTTGTCATGAATGAGAGCATACGCCGAAATTCTCAATCTTTGAGTCTTCATGAATACAGCACCTTCTTTCGGCAGAATAATACAGATCATGCCTG